>JAZNLF010000058.1:0-2830 GCA_045578945.1 Clostridia bacterium
TATAAATGGGATGTTCCCGAAGGTAAGTGGAAGGTTGTCTTTGAAAAAGACGGCTATATCACGAAGGAAAGTGCATGGCTGCCCGTACCGCCGCCGCAGACGGAGGTAAACGTCGGCATGGTATCTGAAAAGACACCTGAAATTTTGGAAGTTGACCTTGGAACAGATTATTTGACAATCACCTTTGATAAGTACATGAATCCCGAAACGGTGAACAATGTAAGTGTTGGCGGTGTAAAGCTTGGCGCAGCGGAATATGATAAGACGCAAACAGACCTTACTGGCAATAACTTTGCAAACAAGTATACCTTCAAGCTTGAAAGTGCGTTGGAAACGGGAACAGAATATGAAGTCAGCGTAAAGGGTGCAGTATCTTATGCAAATAAGACCATGGCAGACTATAGTGTAAAACATAAAACGCCAGGAGAAGCCAAGCCAAAGATACTGATTAAAGAAGTGAATACGGCGGATAAATCTGTCAGCGTATATTATCATAACAACACAGGCAGCGATATGACCTTTATGACGCTTTGTGCAATCTATGATGCAAGTGGTGCACTTGTTGAAATGCAGACTTGCGATATGTCAACCTTCAAACATACCGAAAAAACAACAAAGGTATTTGATTTTACGCAAGAATGGGCTTCGTACAAGGTGTTTGAATGGGAAATAGTTTCAAATCAGAATCTTCCCCTCGTATCGAAATCCGTCCCCGCTGTAGCGGACGCTAAACTGTCAGCGGATACGCTCCTAATCACCTTTGATAAGTTTATGAAGCCTGAAACAGTCACAGATGTAACCATCGATGGTGTGGCGCTCGGCACACCGACCTATAATGCTACGCAAAAGGATTTAAATGGCAAAGTATATGCAAATGAGTTCCGATTCGCACTTTCAACGCCACTGGTTGAATTTACAAAACACAATGTGGTAATTCAAGGTGCACAGGCTTATGATGATACAGAAATGCAAACCTACAGCGTGGCGCTCAACACATTGCCGCCTTCTTTGGCAAAAGAGCTTATCAGAAATAAGATTACGCCCAATAAGGCGAATAAGACCATTGAAGTCGAGTATTATAACAATACGGAGAAAGAGTATTCGTACAATGCATGGTGTGCAATCTATGATGCAAGCGGTGCTTTAATAGAAATGCGCTCACTCACATTTGAGGACCTGCAATACGAAGAAACGGCGAAAGATACATTCAGATTCACAAAAGATTGGGCATCCTTCAGGATTTTTGAGTGGGATTTCAATTTGAAGCCTCTCCTCAAGCCCTATACACCGACGGCAGCTTAATTTAAAAAAAACCGAGAGGAAGTTATCTTACATCCTCTCGGTTTTTTTATAAAAAATGTTGTATAATTTAAGAATATATGGTATACTGTATATGGAGAGCTGAATCTAAAATACGGAGGTGCGCCATGAAGTATGAGAAATTCAAAGGGGCGGGCCGTGACCCGCGCAGTGTACCTGAGTATCGCCCGGACAGAGAGGGCGAGATGAGCGAACCCGACAGAATTCACCGCATGGACAGATATGACAATGATTTTATCTGGGACGGTGAAAGCATGGATGAAGAAAAACCATAAGACGGGCGGCGAAAGCCGTTCGTCTTTAATAAGGAAGGATAAAAATGAAAAAAATTGAAAGCTTTAAGGTAGACCACACGCGTGTTGTGCCGGGCATGTATATCTCAAGGGTGGATGGAGATGTTACAACCTATGATTTGCGTTTTTGCAAGCCGAATTGCGGTGTAACGCTCGCGCCTGCCGCCATGCATACAATAGAACATCTTTTTGCGACATACATACGAAATACCACCTTGGATGTTTTGTATTTTGGGCCGATGGGCTGCCTGACAGGATTTTATCTCCTGGTTCGAAATGCCGACCATATGAAGGTCTGGCACGAAATCCAAAAGGTACTCTCGGCAATCTCGGCATTCGAAGGCGAAATCTTCGGCTGCAGTGAGGCAGAATGCGGCAATTATCGTTTGCATGACCTTGCAGGCGCGAAGGAAGCTGCCGCAGCATTTTATAAGGTAATGGAAAAGGAGCCTGCACTTACATATCCTGCATAATCCTTCGGCGGTGAAAAACTTTCTTTGCGATGCATACGATAAGGGCTGAAATTATATACACAAATATGCTGATGAGTAAAGCACGAAGCCCAAGCGGAAGTGTGCCGAGGAGAGAGGGAGGCATTAGCCAAAGAATGAAAATATGTAATCCGTAGATGCCGGGTGTGGCCGCAGCTATTGTGCGGACAAGCATTTCAAAACGAATGGAGTGCCTTTCAAAAAAGTGTTTTGTCCATACAAAAATCCCCATGGCAGGGCATAAAACGGTTGGCGAAACAAAGCTATACAGCGTATAACTTGGGGCGCCGCCGCGGACGGATGCAAGATATAGAGTGATAGATGGCATAAAAATGGCAAGAATAACGCCAATGCTATAAAGCGTCTTGCGCGCACGAGGCGAAAAAGCAAACCGATATACGTAGTCACCAAAAAGATAACAGAATAAAAATCCAACAGAGGTGGAAAGCTTCATTTTGCTTAATATAACGGATAAAATGCCCCCATCGGCACTTACAAGGATATGCAAGACGGAGCCGACAAAAAAGGTAAAAACGAGGACATAGATATATTGTGTTTTCGTTGCATTTTGCGTAAAGACTGCAAGGGGCGGCGTCATGAGATAGAGTGCAATTGCGGCATAAAAGTACCATAAATGTCTTGGACTTGTTAAAATGGCAGTGATGGCATCCGAAAAAGATGCAAGCGGATTGCCAAACACAAAAATATCCGCGAGGCAGTAGAAAA
>JAZNLF010000059.1:0-8201 GCA_045578945.1 Clostridia bacterium
AAAAATCGGTTCATGCCTCCTCCGTCTTTCCAAAGCCGTTAAATTGGTTCATCGCGGCCTCGACGCCACTTTTTATAATCGTTTCAATAATTTTGTCCGTTTCACGAATGCATGTCGTAACACGAACGCCATCCTCTTTGGAAAAGCCGCCGAGGACATGTGCCACTACATCGGTATCACGCGGCGCGCCTGCACCGATTTTAATTCGGCAAAATGCATCCGTTTTCAGGTGATATAAGATATTTTTAATGCCGTTATGGCCGCCGTCAGACCCGCTGTGGCGAATCCGCAGACGCCCCGTCGGCAATGCAATATCATCTTGTATGACAATAATTTTTTCAGGTGCAATCCCATAATAACGCGCAATTTCGCCTACGCTTTCACCGCTGGCATTCATGAATGTGGAAGGCTTGGCTAAAACTACTTTTTCCCCTAAAATGGTTCCTTCGCCCAAAAGCGCACGAAAACGAATCCGTTTTACGGGAATATCCCACATGCCTGATAAATATTCTATCGCTTTAAAGCCGATATTATGCCGTGTATCCTCATATTGTCTGCCCGGATTGCCGAGCCCTACGATTAAGTACATGCCATTCTCCTATAATTTAAATTTTACATATGCATCAATAAGCTCCGATTGCGCTTCTATAAATAGCCGTGCTTCCTTAAGCTTTACCACCGCGCGCATACTGCGCGTGACTGCCTCAATAAATGAAGGGGTTAAATCCGAAGGGGTAAGCGGACACATCGCCGTCGCACGCGGGTCAAAAATAATTTTCATACGGGTATTTGGTTTTTTATAAGGCACAAGCGGAAAAATCCTGCACGCAAGCGGGCGTTCCTCTCTCTTGCAGATTCCCTTGCAGCTTAAAATTTGTGCCTCGCCGCCATCATAGAAAAAGCCCGAAGGCTCAATCGTTTCCCAAGTGGGCGGATTTTGGTACATCGCCATTTCACCGGGATACAGATACATGCCTGTGCCGCTGTCGCTGTCCGCGCAGCATATAGCGCCGCACCTTTTGCCGCAATCTGTTTTGCAGGGTGTAACCGTTTCCAAAAGCGACCATGCGTATCCGTATATGTACTTTGGGTTTATCTTCATCTTTTCGCCTCATCATTCCAGTTATACGGCGTTATCTGGTAGACATAGTAGTTAAGCCAGTTTACAAAAAGAAGATGCGAATGGGAGCGCCAACGCACGATGGGACGTTTTTCAGGGTCATTATCCTTATAATAATTCTTCGGCACATCAATCGGCAACCCACGGCTTACATCGCGCTGATATTCATTGTGCAGCGTTTCGGGATCGTATTCGGAGTGCCCCGTCACAAACACGTTTTTCCCATCCTTAGATGCGACAATATACACGCCTGCTTCCTCGGAATATGCCATGATTTCCAGGTCTTTGACGCGGCTTATATCCTCCACGCGCACTTCGGTATGGCGTGAATGCGGCGCATAAAAAATATCATCAAACCCAAACATCAATCTCGCTCTCGGAGATGCTACCTTATGGGGGAAAACACCAAACATCTTTTTATCCAAATCATATTTCGGGATGCCGTAATGGTAAAAAAGTGCTGCCTGCGCTGCCCAGCAAATGTGAAGTGTGCTGGTAACATTGGTTTTGGACCATTCCATCACTTCGCAAAGCTCTTCCCAGTAATCCACCTCTTTAAAATCAAGATGCTCCACGGGCGCCCCCGTGATAATCAGCCCGTCAAAACGTTTTTCTCGAATTTCATCAAACGTCTGGTAAAACGAGGACAAATGTTCATCGGATGTATTTTTTGATACATGGCTTTTTGCATGCAAAAGCGTAATATCCACCTGCAAGGGCGAATTACTGAGCGCACGAATCAGCTGTGTTTCCGTTGCAATCTTTGTGGGCATTAAATTAAATATAGCAATCTTCAAAGGACGGATATCCTGGCTTTGTGCACGTTTTTCCGTCATTACAAAAATATTTTCACTTTGCAGTATAGATGCTGCGGGAAGCGCATCCGGTATTCGTATAGGCATAGTATCCCTCCGTTTTTCTTTTTGAAACGCTTTATCATTCCAGAATATAGTATAGCAGAAAAAGATTTTTTTTACAACAGTATTCTATAAAAATATTGTGTTTTTCGAGATTTTGTGATATAATATCAAGAAATGATTTTTATGAAGGTGCTATTTTGAACAAACGATGGAATATACTGTATACTGCCGTCGATGAAGGCGCTGTGGCAGAAATCCGTGCCAAAACGGGTGTTTCCCCTCTTTTGGCGCTGCTTTTGGCGGAGCGTGGTGTCACGCCCGATTCTGCGCGTGGCTATTTCGCATCCGGTTTATCAGGTCTTCATGACCCATTTTTATTAAAAGATATGGATAAAGCGGTTTCGCGCATACGGACGGCAATCGAAAAAAAAGAAAAAATAACTGTGTACGGCGATTATGACGTGGACGGCATTTCCTCGGTATCTCTTCTTATTGCCTGCCTGCGGAATATGGGGGCTATGTGTGACTTTTATATTCCCGACCGCGAAACGGAAGGCTACGGCATGAACCGGGATGCCACCTGTCGCATCGCGGCAAGCGGTACAACGCTGATTATTACTGTAGATACAGGAATTACTGCCGCTGTGGAAGTTGAAATTGCAAAATCGCTTGGCGTAGATACGATTGTGACGGACCATCACTCCGTCCCCGAAACTCTCCCTTTGGCTTATGCGGTTATAAACCCCAAACAAAAGGATTGTCCCTATCCATATAAGTCACTCGCAGGCGGCGGCGTTGCCTTTAAACTTGTGTGTGCGCTTTTAGGAGATACGCGTGAGGCCGTATCGCGCTATGTGGATATTGCGGCGCTTGCAACCATTGCGGACGTGGTGGAGCTTACGGGCGAAAATCGCGTGCTTGCCGCCTTAGGTCTTCGTAAAATGCGTAAATTGCCTTCGGTTGCCATTCGCGCACTTTGTGAAGTCTCTTCCATTTCGCACGAAACGCTTTGTGCTTATCAAATCGGCTTTGGTATTGCGCCGCGCATCAATGCCGCAGGCCGCATGGGAAGCTGCGCGCCTGCCGTAGAATTGCTGCTTACAGAAGATGCCGAAAAGGCATTGGAGATTGCCGCAGCGCTTGACGCGCAAAACGCGATGCGAAAAGCCATTGGGGATAAGATATACGAGGATGCACTCGCACTTATCGATGCAGGTACGTATGAAAATAAAAAGGTTATTGTTCTGCATGCCCCCGATTGGCACCACGGCATTATTGGTATCATTGCGTCAAAGATTACAGAGAAATACTACAAAAGCACGATTTTGATTTCCGAGGATGGTGAAATGGCAAAAGGCTCGGGCCGCTCGATTGCAGGCTTTAACCTTTATGATGCACTTTGTGCCGCGAGCGAAACGCTGACGCGTTACGGCGGACACGCGCTTGCCGCAGGTCTTACCTTGCCCACGGAAAACATCGAGGCTTTTGATACGATTATCAATCAATATGCCGAAAGCGTACTGACGGATGCCGATATGCAGCCCGTTATTGATATTGACGCGCCGCTTTCGCTTACTGATCCCCTTTTATCGCTTGCGGAGGAGCTTTCTCTTTTAGAGCCGTTCGGGCCCGGGAATACGCGTCCTTTATTCCTGATTGAAGGTGTAAAGGTTTCCTCTGTTCGTGTTTCTCGAGATTCGAAGCATCTCTTTTTACGGCTTTGGAAAGACGGCGCCGCCCACGATGCCGTTGCCTTCGGGAAAGGCGCCCTTGCCGAAACAATCGACCGCGGGGATATGGTGGATGTTGTGGGAGAACTGCAAATCAATACATATGGCGGCAAAAAAACGCCGCAAATTATCATACAAGACTTAAGAAAGCTTTAGGAGGAACCATGCTTACAGGTTATGATGCGCTTTATGCGCAACTCAAAGATAAAATACGCGCCTATCAGCCGAATGCGGATTTCGAAATGTTAGACCGCGCCTTTGCCTTTGCGCGCGATATGCACCGCGGCCAAAAGCGCGAATCGGGCGAGCCTTATATTACGCATCCTGTTATGGTTGCGCTCATTTTAACGGAAATGGAACTGGATATGGAGGCAATTGTTGCAGGCCTTTTGCATGATATTGTCGAGGATACGCCCGTCACCTCCGAGGATATAAAGCGTGATTTTGGTGAAGATGTTTCTCTTTTGGTCGAAGGCGTGACAAAGCTTGACAAGATTCAGTTTACCGATAAGGCAGAGCAGCACGTTGAAAGTCTGCGTAAAATGTTTCTTGCGATGGCCAAAGACATCCGCGTTATTCTCATAAAACTTGCAGACAGATTGCATAATATGCGTACGCTGAAAAACATGGTGCCCGAAAAGCGCCTTATCAAAGCGCGTGAAACGCTTGAGGTTTATGCACCCCTGGCGCACCGCCTCGGTATTTTTAAGATTAAACAGGAGCTTGAGGATTTATCGCTTCGCCATCTTGATTCCGTTGCATATTATGAAATCGTAGAAAGCATCAATCAGAAAAAGAATGAGCGTGACGCTTATATCGAAAGAATAAAAGATGCACTCAGCCAGCGCCTGACCGAAATGGGGATTCACTATAAACTCGAAGGGCGTGCCAAAAGCTTCTACAGTATTTTCAAGAAAATGTATACGCAAAATAAATCCATTGACGAAATTTATGATTTATTTGCCGTTCGCATTATTGTGGATACGGTGAGTGACTGCTATACGGTTTTGGGTATGGTGCATGAGCTTTATGTGCCGATTCCCGGGCGTTTTAAAGATTATATTGCGATGCCAAAGCCCAATATGTACCAATCCCTGCACACTACAGTCATGGGCCCTGCAGGCAGCCCCTGCGAAATTCAAATTCGTACATTTGAGATGCATCGTACTGCCGAGCATGGGATTGCCGCACATTGGAAATACAAGGTAGGGCGCTCCGAAAAGGATACTGCGGTCGCAAAATTTGCATGGATTCGTCAGCTTTTGGACATCCAGAAGGATTTAACGGACGAAGAGGAATTTATGCGTACCTTAAAAATCGACCTTTTCACCGACGAGGTATTTGTATTTACGCCGCGCGGAGATGTTATTAACCTGCCCGCAGGCTCTACTCCTATAGACTTTGCCTTTGCCATCCATAGCGCCGTCGGCTGCAAGATGATGGGTGCGAAGGTCAACTCGAAAATTGTGCCGCTTGATTATCAGCTTGTCACGGGTGACATTGTAGAGGTTTTAACGTCATCGTCTGTGCACGGGCCGAGCCGCGACTGGCTCAAAATCTGTAAAACCAATCAGGCGAAAACGAAAATCAACGGCTGGCTCAAGCGCGAAATGCGTGAAGAAAATATTGAAAAGGGCAAGGAACTCTTTGAAAAGGAACTCAAAAGACAAGGCTATACTGCCGCACAGCTTTGTGATAAAAAGTACATGGAGCAATGTCTCCGCCGCTACAGCTTTGCCAATACGGATGATATGTATGCCGCACTCGGTTACGGCAGTATTTCTGCTCTTAAAATTGTAACACGTCTTAAGGATTACCGAAAAGAGGCGGTAAAGGATGAGGAAATCAAGCTTCAGCTTGAACCTGTAAAGAAAATCAGCGGTAACTCTGCCATCGCCGTCCGCGGCATTGACAATTGCCTTATCCGTCTTTCGAAATGTTGTATGCCTATCCCCGGTGACAATATCATCGGTTATATCACGAAAGGGCGCGGCGTTTCCGTCCATCGCGCAGATTGCATAAATGTGCAGACGGAATCTCTGCCGCCTGAGGAACGGGGCCGCTTGATTGAATGCTACTGGACGGAAAATCAAAAAGGTACCTTTATATCGGATATTCAGATTGAATCGACAGACCGTGCAGGCCTTCTGGCGGATATTACAAATGCAATCAGCGAGTATAAGCTCAGCATTACTGCGCTTAATTCCCGCGCGCAGAAAAATAAGATGGCTATTATAACGCTGACGGTGGAAATCACAAGTGCCGAACAGTTAAATGCCGTTATCAAAAGACTCTACACCATTCCCGGCGTATTCAACATTATACGCCTGCATCAATAAGGGAGGCGCATTTTGATGGATATAAAAACATTGTCCGTCCCGCCGCTTGGCGCAAATTGTTATATCGTAAAAAACGCGGAATTTACGATTGTGATAGACCCCGGCGGTGCGGCAGATATGATTTTTGAGGCAGCAGACCGCCATATAGATGCTATTTTGCTGACACACGGCCACTTTGACCATGTGGGCGGCTCGGCACGCCTTGCATCTTTGACAGGCGCACCTATATATGTCCACAAAGAGGATGCCGCCATGCTTTCGGATGCGAAGGAAAGCATGGCCACGCAATTTGGGTTTTCGTTTGACGCTGTCACGCCGAACGTCCTTTTTGAAGATAACGAAACTTTGACGTGGGGCAATCTTTCTTTTCGTACGCTCCACACCCCCGGTCACACAGCGGGCAGCACATGTTTTTTGGTCGGGGATTGTCTTTTTTCGGGCGATACACTTTTTGCGGGTACAGTCGGCATTTTTGCGCCTGAGAAAAAGCGTCAAATGCAAAGCTCTGTTCGCCGCCTTGCATCGCTTCAGCCGCATACAAAGCTTTACCCCGGGCATGAGGGCACATCTACCATTGAGGCGGAGCGCACACATAACCCGTTTATGAATTTTAACTGGGAGTGGGAATAATTGAACATTGAAGCACACGGACATACTTTGCATTATGAGGCGGAGCAAATTCTTTTGCTCTTCTTCCCCGAGCACGAAAATACGCGGCTTATTTCGACGCTTACCGAGTCGGATGACACCATCTCTGTCACCACCGAAGCGATTGTGAATACAAAATCAAATACACATACCGAAACTTTCAAAAAACAAGAGGCTTCCACAAAGCGTGACCTTGGCAATCTCGTCAAACGAAGTGCATATTTTGCACTTCGCCCGCTTTCGGATTTGCCTGCACCATGGGGCATCCTCACAGGCATTCGTCCCGTAAAGCTTGTACGTGACTATTTATCTATGGGGCTTTCTGTCGAGGCAGTACGCCAAATCCTTTTGGACACGTATCTTGTGGACGCTGATAAGGCTGACCTTGCGCTTTGTGTCGCCAAAGAAGAAATGTCGCATCCGCAAAATCCGCGCGATGTAGTTATCTACATCGGCATCCCCTATTGCCCCACGCGATGCGCGTACTGCTCCTTTATTTCAGGCACAGGTGCAGTTGCCACACAGGAAGTATATGTAAAGCATCTCCTTTTGGAAATTGCGCGTACGGCAGAAATTATAAAGGAGCTTTCTCTTTCTCTGCGCGCCGTCTATATCGGCGGCGGTACGCCGACTGCGCTTTCCGCGCCGCTTCTTCAAAAGCTTTTATCTTGCGTGCAAAGGGAATTTCCCGATATATCCGAGCTGACGGTCGAGGCAGGGCGGCCCGACACCATTACCCAGGCAACGCATACTATACTCCTTGACCATGGCACTTCGCGCATCAGCATAAATCCGCAAACCCTGCATAACGAAACGCTTGCCCGCATCGGCCGCCGCCATACGGCGGAGGATTTTTACGATGCCTTTTCCAAAGCACGCGCAGCAGGCTTTACGGACATAAACACAGATTTAATCGCAGGCCTTCCCGGTGAGGATTTTCCCATGTTTCGCGAAACGCTCGACTCGGTACGCGCACTTTCGCCCGAAAGTCTGACTGTGCATACGCTTTACTTAAAGCGTGCATCCGATTTAAAAAAGGGCGGCGCACTCTCTCAGCCGCGTGACGCGGCACAAATGCTTGCCTATGCGCAAAGCGCAGCGATAGCGGACGGCTATCTGCCCTATTACATGTATCGACAAAAGGCAACGGTGGGAAATCTCGAAAACGTTGGCTATGCAAAGCCCGGAAAAAGTTGTTTTTACAACACGGTGACCATGACGGATTGCGCAAACATTTTTGCACTCGGCGCAGGGGGCGTCAGCCGTCTTTTGTTGCCCGATAAATTAACGCGCGTATTTAACTTTAAGTATGATGATGCCTATGTGCATCAGTTTGACGAAATTTTGCGCCGAAAAGAAGAATATCGAAAACTGCAATTTTAAAAAGGATGTGGTTTTATGACTTTTACAAAACAGGAATCCGATTACCGTGCCTTGCGGCAAAGTCTTTTATTTTTACTGATTTCTGCAAAGGCGCGCGTTTTAAAAGAACGCCCAATGAACG
>JAZNLF010000060.1:0-3086 GCA_045578945.1 Clostridia bacterium
AGGGAACGGGCTTGCTCGTTCCGCATTTATTCGGCAGGAGCCGAGCCCCTGCCCTACAAGGCGGGGACGCGCGGTTCGTAGGGCCATTCGTGAATGCCCCGCAATTCAGGCAATTCATGAATTGCCCCTACATGTTCGAGAATGTACGGATGAACGGATAGCTGTAGGCTCAGTTACGCATGCAAAAAGCGCCTTGTGTAATATTTCTTTACACAAGGCGCGTATAGATGGATTTATGCTACTATAAACTTTCGTTTTCGTATCCCGTATCTCTGAGAAGGTTTTTTCCTGCCGCTGCGGCAACAGCCATTTCGTCGCAGCGGTTATTTTTTTCGTTTTCTGCATGTCCCTTTACCCAAACGCAGGAAAGGCTATGCTTTTCCTTTGCCGCCAAAAGCCGTGCCCAAAGGTCAGAATTTAGCGCCTTACCACCGCGCCGCCGCCAGTTATTTTTGCGCCAGCCTTCCGCCCAGCCGAGGCGAATGGCATCTACAACATATTTTGAATCACTGTAAAGCGTAACTGCGCAAGACTCTTTCAGCGCCTCAAGCCCCGTAATGACGCCCATCAGCTCCATGCGATTATTTGTGGTCATGCGATAGCCTGCGGAAATTTCCTTTTCGTGCCCCGCATATTCCAAAATCACGCCATATCCGCCGCGCCCGGGGTTGCCGCTGCATGCGCCGTCTGTATATAATGTTACTTCCTTCATAAAGGGACTCCTTTTTGGTTAACTTATGGCTTACCCCACTAATTTTTCAAGACTGACGGCAATTGCCTGTCCGTTTGCCTCTTCGTTATAATTTACAATTACAGAAACGCCTTCTGTAATTTCCAAAACAGCTGCATCCGTTTTGGCATTGTCAGACAGCGTAAAGGTACGCTCATTTTCGTTTTCCGTAATGACAATTTCCGCGTCCCCCACGCGCTTTACGACGCCCCTTGCCGCGCGCTCCAAAATAATTTTACCCGTAATATCTTTGCGTAGGGGAGAACCTGTCTCCGTTTTTTGCGGCACAGGCGAAGGGGTAGCTTCGGGCGTGCTTTTCATCCCGCGGCTGCAGCCGCTGCATAAAAGCAAGGTTGCCAACAAAAACGCGTATGTTTTCTTTTTCATTCGTTTGCACATCTCCTTAAATGTGTTTTCGCATATTTTCCAGCGCACTTTTTTCAAGACGGGAAACTTGTGCCTGTGAAATCCCGATTTCATCCGCAACCTCCATCTGTGTGCGCCCCTGGAAAAAACGCAGATTCAAAATCAGTTTTTCGCGGTCGGAAAGGCGCCGCAGCGCTTCCCGAAGCGCGATTTCTTCCACCCAGCTCTCGTCCGTATTCTTATTGTCACTTACCTGATCCATCACGTAAATGGCGTCACCGCCGTCGTGATAGACAGGCTCAAAAAGAGAAATCGGGTCTAAAATCGCATCGAGTGCATAGACAACCTCTTCCTTCTTCATTCCCATTTCCTTTGCAATTTCCTCGACCGTCGGTTCCCGCCCTACGGCGAGCTTTTCCTTAACGGCGAGTGCACGATACGCCGTATCACGCAGGGAACGGCTGACGCGAATGGCGTTATTATCTCTTAAATAGCGCCTGATTTCACCTATTATCATTGGCATGAATGTGGCAGGGTGAAATTACTCTTCCTGCATCTGCATTTCATAGAATTGCTGACGCGTAATTAAAACCTGCCGCGGCTTACTGCCCTCATGGGGGCCTATGATGCCGCGTGCTTCCATCTGGTCAACAATTCGCCCTGCGCGCGAATAGCCGACCTTCAGGCGCCTTTGAATCATGGAAACAGATGCCTGTCCGCTTTCCACCACAATTTCAATGGCTTGCGGCAGGAGGGCATCGTTATCACCGGGATCATCTTCCTCAGGCTTTTCTTCATTTTCAAGATGCTCCAAAATATCTACGTTATAATCCGCTTCATAATCGCCCTTGACGAATTCTACAATGCGTTCCACCTCTTTGTCGGAAACAAACGCGCCCTGCAGTCTTACAGGCTTAGATGCACCAAAGGGAAGGTAGAGCATATCGCCGCGGCCGAGGAGCTTTTCCGCCCCCATCATATCCAAAATCGTGCGGCTGTCAATTTGGCTTGACACCGCAAACGCAATACGTGACGGAATGTTGGCTTTGATAAGCCCCGTAATGACATCGACACTCGGGCGCTGGGTTGCAATGACAAGGTGCATCCCTGCGGCACGCCCCATCTGTGCCAGACGGCAGACGGCGTCCTCCACATCATGCGGTGCGACCATCATAAGGTCGGCAAGCTCGTCTATAATAATCACAATCTTTTCAATCGTTTTTTCGCCCTCGGATGCCATCAGCTCATTATAATGCGCAATATCGCGCACGTTGCAGTCGGCAAACAATTTGTAGCGGCGTATCATTTCCGTTACCGCCCAGTTTAAAGCGCCTGCGGCCTTGCGAGGCTCTGTCACAACAGGAATTAAAAGGTGCGGAATGCCGTTATATACGCCAAGCTCTACCACCTTCGGGTCAATCATCAAAAGGCGCACCTCTTCGGGGGTGGCTTTATAAATAAGGCTTGATATGAGCGTGTTGATGCAAACACTTTTACCCGAGCCTGTCGCACCTGCGATTAAAAGATGCGGCATTTTGGAAATATCCGCAACGTTTGTTTTGCCCGAAATGTCTTTACCGAGTGCAAATGCCGTTTTTGCAGGGAAATTCCGAAATTCTGCAGATTCCAAAACGTCCCGCAAGGCTACGGTGGAAATATTCTTGTTCGGAATTTCAATGCCGACTGCCGCTTTTCCCGGAATCGGTGCTTCGATGCGAACGCCGAAGGCGGCAAGATTTAAGGCAATGTCATCTGCAAGGTTTACGATTTTGGAAACCTTTACGCCGACGCTCGGCTGCAGCTCAAACCGCGTCACACTCGGGCCGCGGCTGACTTCCAAAACCTTTGCCTCCACGCCAAAGCTCTTTAGAGTTTCCACTAATTTTTTTGCACTTTCACGCAAATCCTCGGGTTTATCATTGGATTTTGAGGTGTGATGCTCCAATAAATCCAACGACGGATATATATATTCGCGCACAGGGCGTTCCTC
>JAZNLF010000061.1:0-3958 GCA_045578945.1 Clostridia bacterium
GTGATTTAATACGTCTTAAAACTGCCATACTCTACGGTGCAGATGCGGTGTATATCGGCGGTGAGGAGTTTTCCATGCGTACGGCGTGTGATAACTTTACGGACGAAGAAATCAAAAAAGCCGTAGACTTTGCAAAGGAAAAGGGTAAAAAGGTTTATGTGGCCGTCAACGTCATCATGCGTGAGCGCGACATGGAGCCTTTGGCGCGTTTTTCCGAAAAGCTTTCCGATATGGGTGCAGATGCGGTCATTGTTTCCGACCTTGGCGCGTTTGGTGTAATCCAAAAGGTTGCCCCGAAATTAGAACTGCATGTCTCAACGCAGGCAAATATCACAAATGCAGAAACCGCGACAGCGTGGCACAAAATGGGTGCGTCGCGCGTGGTTTTGGCGCGTGAACTTTCTCGTGCGGAGGTCACTTCCATTCGCAAAAACACGCCGCCTGACTTAGAACTTGAGCTTTTTGTGCATGGCGCGATGTGTGTATCCTATTCAGGCAGATGTCTTTTAAGTAATTATCTGACGGGGCGGGACGCCAATCGCGGCGACTGTGCACAGGCATGCCGCTGGAACTATACTTTAATGGAAGAAAAACGGGAAGGGGAATATATGCCCGTCATTGAAAATGAACGTGGCAGTTATATTTTCAATGCAAAGGATATGTGTTTGTTTCCTTATATTCCCGAGATTATTGAAAGCGGTGTTTCCAGTCTTAAGATTGAAGGCCGCGTAAAAAGCGAATACTATGTGGCAACGGTTGTAAAGGCATATCGTGCGGCGCTGGATGCCTACTACGAAAATCCGAGCGGCTATCAAACGGACAAGACTTTGGAGAAAGCACTCTGCAAGGTCAGCCACCGAAAATATTGCAGCGGTTTTTGGGTTGGAGATAAAACGGGGGCATCGCAAATTTATGAGAGTAACAGCTATGAGCGTTCCCATCAGGTTGTTGGGATGGTAACGGGGCAGGATGAAAACGGACAGACTGTCATTTCCCAGCGAAACAAGTTTTCCGTCGGGGAAACAATTGAGATTATGCAGCCGACGGGCCCTGATATTACCCATGTTGTAACAAAAATGTATAATGCACTCGGAGAGGAAATTGAATCTGCGCCGCATTCGACCATGGAAGTGCATATGCCGATAGAAACAAAAACGCCGCCTCTTTCCTTTGTACGAAAACGCATTGAATAGGTGGAAAAAAGAACGTTTTTTTTCAAAAAAACGAAATATTTATAAATTTTTCTTGACTTTTTGGTAGGTTTTTAGTATACTATATGTAAAGCGTGTATAACCATGGATAGGAGGCGGGGCATGCTGAAAGATATGCGTTTGGAAGAACGCACGGCCTTAAGTGATGAAGAACTCGTAGCGATGTCGCAAAGCGGTGACGACGAGGCGATGGATTATCTTCTCAGTAAATACCGCACCATGGTGAAAAAGAAGGCCAGAACATACTTCTTAATCGGCGCTGACAGAGAAGACGTTGTGCAGGAAGGTATGGTTGGTCTTTTTAAGGCTATTCGTGATTATAAATCGGATAGAAAAGCAGGCTTTCGTGCCTTTGCGGAGCTTTGTATCACAAGGCAGATTATTACCGCAATCAAAAGAGCAACACGCCAGAAGCATGTACCGCTTAATTCATACGTTTCCTTAAATCGTCCGTTGGTTCGTCAGGACTATGAAACAACTCTTCTTGACGTTGTGGCGCGTGAATCCAGCGTAGTCGATCCTGAGGAAATTATGATAAGCCGTGAGCAGTTTTTGGACTTCGGTGCAAAAATTGATGAGATTTTAAGTGCGTATGAAAGAAAGGTACTGTCCCTTTATATACGCGGAAAATCGTATCAGCAAATCGGTGAGGCGCTTGATAAAGACGCAAAGTCAATTGATAACGCATTACAGCGGATAAAGCATAAGGTAGAAAAGTATGCGCCATGCAGTAATTAGTGCGGGTATAGCTCAATGGTAGAGTCCCAGCTTCCCAAGCTGGTTGTGCGGGTTCGATCCCCGTTACCCGCTCCAATATTTTATATGCCCAAAGCTTTCGGAGAGCAGTTGCGTTTCGTACGTAAAAGGGTCGGTTCGAATCCGACAAGGGTAACACATTTATCAAAGTGAGGAGATCATTATGTTCGAGGACAAAACATTAGTTTGCAAGGATTGCGGTCAGGAATTCGTTTTCACTGCAGGTGAACAGGAGTTCTATGCAGAAAAGGGCTTCCAGAATGAACCCATGCGTTGCAAAGAATGTCGTATTGCAAAGAAACAGGCACTTCGCGAGAATCGTGAAATGCACACAACTGTTTGTGCAGCATGCGGTAAAGAAGCAAAGGTGCCTTTTATTCCGAAGAATGACAGACCCATCTATTGCAGCGAATGTTTCGCAAATCACCAGTAATCTCTCGCTTTGAGAGTTATCAGTGTGAACAAAAGGTCACTCCTTGTGAGTGACCTTTTCTCAAATCAAAAGAATTTATTTGCAGGATTTTTACTGTTTCATATAAATCGGAGGAAAACGACATGCTAAAAAAAATTATTTCTTTTTTACTGATGATTACGATTGTTGGCGGCGTGGCAGGCTGCAAGAAAAAAGATAAGATGCCTGATATAGAGGAGATTGCCGAAACGTATAAAGAGGACCCGAATACCGCCGCATGGAAAATGGTGGAGAGTATGACGCTCCGCGAAAAAATTTATCAGCTTTTTATCACAGCGCCTGAGGCGGTGCTTATGCGTGACGCCGTAAAGGAAGCGGGAGAGGATACGGCAGCTGCGTTTGAGAGTCATCCCGTAGGCGGAATTTTCTACTTTGACGAAAACATAGAAAACCGTGACCAAATCACAAAGCTTATCCAAGAACTTAATAATAGTGCAAAGGTTCCGCTTTTCCATGCCATTGATGAGGAAGGCGGCAGTACGACGCGTCTTTCGGGGATAGAAGGCATAACAAGCATGCCGCCCGTTCGTGAAATTGGTGACAGCGGGGACGCTACACGCGCCTATCAAAGTGCAAATACAGAGGGCAATGAACTGCGTGCAATTGGCTTTAATGTAAATTTTGCTCCGGTTGCCGATGTGCTTATAAATGAGAATCATGCGGAAATTGGTGACCGCTCCTATGGGACAGATGCAAACGTTGTCAGCATGATGGTAGAGAACGCAGTTCGCGGTCTTCGCGATAGCGGTATGGCAAGCGCAGTAAAGTATTTCCCCGGCTTTGGTGCTGCCGAAACAGACAAGAACACAGGGCGAAGTGTAAGCACGCGTTCCTATGAGGAAATGCAGTCGGCAGAGCTTTTGCCGTTTAAAGCAGGGATTATGGCAGGCACAGATTTTGTTATGATTTCGCATATGGTGAATGCTTCCATCACAAAAACAAACATGGAATGCTCCATGTCTACCAATGTAATGACGAATATTCTGGAAAAGACAATGGGATTTCCGAACATTGTCATTACGGATTCCCTTTCAAAGGATGCAATCACAAAATTCTATTCTCCCGGTGCGGCGGCGCTGACGGCACTTGAGGCAGGTGCAGATATGCTGCTTTGCCCTGCAGATTTAGAAGCTGCATATAGTGCCATTGAAAAAGCCGTCAAAAGCGGCCGTGTAACGGAAATGCGGATTAACGAGAGCGTTTCAAAAATATTAAAGGTAAAGCTGGAACGCGGTATAATTTAGTGAGGTAAATTATGGATTTTGTGCATCTTCATGTACATAGTGAATATAGCCTTTTAGATGGTGCTTGCCGCATACGCGATTTGGTAAAGCGTGCAAAAGAACAAAATCAACGCGCCATTGCGCTTACGGACCATGGCGTTATGTATGGTGTGGTTGATTTTTACGATGCGGCTAAGGAGGAAGGCATAAAGCCGATTATCGGGTGCGAGGTCTACACAACGGATGGTGACAGACATAAAAAGGCCGCAGGCCGCGAGGAAGATATCGGATGTTTG
>JAZNLF010000062.1:0-3795 GCA_045578945.1 Clostridia bacterium
AATTTGCGGCAATACGCCCTCTGCCATATAGGCCATAAGCGCAATCGGGAGGACGATTTCATTTGCGGGAAAGCCAAGGATAAATGCGAGTAAGATAACGCCGTCAAGCCCCAAAAGATTTGCAAAGGGGTCTAAAAATGCAGCGCTGTGCGCGAGAAGGCTCCCGCCGCCGACAGAAATATTTGCCAAAAGCCAAATGAGAAGGCCTGCAGGTGCGGCAACTGCGGCCGCACGCCCGAGGACAAATAATGTTCTGTCAAAGACAGAGCGTACAATAATGCGCCCGAGCTGCGGATGCCGATACGGCGGAAGCTCCAAGGTAAAAGAGGAGGGGATTCCCTTTAAAACTGTCTTTGACAAAAGCTTTGTAACAGCAAATGTCATAAGGACGCTCAAAAGTATGGTCATGGTCAGCGCGGCGGCGGATAAAAGAGAGGAAACAAAGCCACCGCCCCGAGTAATAATAAATAAGGTGATGAGCGTGATGAGCGTTGGAAATCGGCCGTTACAGGGGACAAAATTATTCGTCAAAATGGCGAGAAGGCGTTCCCGCGGCGAGTCAATAATGCGGCACCCCACAACCCCTGCGGCATTGCACCCAAATCCCATGCACATCGTGAGCGCTTGTTTGCCGCAGGCATTACACCGCCGAAAGGGTTTGTCAAGATTGTAGGCAATACGCGGCAGATAGCCGACATCCTCCAAAAGCGTAAAAAGAGGAAAGAATATAGCCATCGGCGGCAGCATGACGGACACAACCCATGCGAGCACGCGATAAACACCTTCCACAAGCGCACCGTGCAGCCATGCGGGCGCATGAAGTGTCACAAACAGCGCAGACAGCTTCCCCTGTACCCAAAACAGCCCATCCGAAAGAAGGGCGGAGGGATAGTTTGCGGCAAAAATCGTAATCCAAAACACGAAGGCGAGCAAAAGAAGCATGATGGGGTAGGCGGTGCGCCGCCCCGTTAAAATCCTATCCACCTTGCGGTCAAAGTCATTGTAGGATTTTTTCTCATATGTAACAATTTCGCGGCATATATCCTCAGCGGAATGAATAAAAGCAGAAACAATTTTATCCTTTATGTTTTCGGCTGAAAGTCCCGATGCGGATAGCGCTTTTTCCGCTTTTTCGACCGCGGCGGTGAGTGCGGGATACCGAGAAAGCATAAAACGTGATTCGAGTTCACCAAGAAGCAAAGCATCCTTTTGCAAAAGCTGGAGGCTGAGCCATCGCGGATTTATGGGAATATGGGATGGGATTTCGGGCATGATTGCAGAAATTGCCGTTTCGATTTCTTTCGGATAGGCAACAGATAGCGGCGCGCGCGGCGCCTTCTCCTGCATTGCATCGTCCAAAGCCTTCAGAAGCGCAGAAAGGCTTTTTTTCTTGCGCGCGACCGTGCTGATGACAGGCACGCCCAGCTGCAAAGAGAGCTTTTTAAGATTCAGGTGTATACCTTTTTTCTTCGCTTCATCCATTAAATTTACGCATACAATCACACGCGGACAAAGCTCGATGGTTTGCAAAACGAGATTTAAGTTTCTCTCAAGGCAAGTAGCATCGCATACAACCACGACTGCATCGGGCGCATCGAAGCAAATGAAGTTGCGTGCAACCTCCTCCTCTTTCGAGTACGCCATCAGAGAATAGGTGCCCGGGATATCCACAAGAATGTAGCGGTAAAGCGTGCTTTCGACATACCCTCTGGCATTGGAAACAGTTTTGCCCGGCCAATTACCGGTATGCTGATGCATACCGGTAAGACCATTAAAAACCGTGCTTTTCCCTACGTTTGGATTCCCCGCAAGTGCAATAACCTTATCCGTAGGGGATTTTTTTGAAATGGAAAGCCCCATATCCACGGCACTTCTCCCGACGGAATTTTTTGTTAAACCCATAGCATTCTCTCCTCATTTAATACATATGTTTTTAGAGTCCTCCCTACGTATGGCAATCACGGCACCGCGGATTAAAAAAGCAGACGGGTCGCCACCGGGACTGCGCCCGATACATTCCACGTCCGTATTTTCGATAAGACCGAGATCTAAAAGACGCCGCCGCATACTGCCGACAGATAAAAGCGTACGAACGGTGGCATGTTCCCCCGGGCTTATATCGCATAAACGACGTTGCATAAAAATGCCCTCCAAAAATTTCTGTATGGAACTTGCCAATATTATGATATTCAATATGCCGAGAAAATGTGAAAAGGAGCTGCAGCATGTCTGCTGCAGCTCCTTAAAATACAAGGCATCAATTTTTCAATTGTTTTTCCAGTTTTTCCAAACGAATTTGTAATTTGCAAAGCTCCTGTGCGACAGGGTCGGGGATATGTACCTGATCCATAATGCCGATGCGCTCGCCCTGCCGTTTGACAATTCTTGCAGGTACGCCGACGCAGGTGGAGTCGGGCGGGACTTCGCTTAAAACAACCGCGTTTGCGGCAATTTTGGCGTTATCGCCAACTGTAAAAGGGCCTAAAACCTTAGCGCCTGCACCGATTAAAACATTATTGCCGATGGTGGGATGACGCTTGCCTGTATCCTTGCCCGTACCGCCTAAGGTTACACCTTGATAGATGGTAACATTATCGCCGATTTCGGCCGTTTCGCCAATAACGACGCCCATGCCGTGGTCGATTACAAGACCGCGCCCGATTTTAGCACCGGGATGGATTTCCACGCCCGTGGCGGCGCGCCCGATGTTGGAAATCATACGCGCGATGAAAAAACGTTTGTGGCGATAGAAAAAATGCGCCATGCGGTGGTAAATGACAGACCAAAGTCCCGGATACAGGAAAAAGACCTGCACGGCACTTGTGGCAGCAGGGTCACGCTCTAAAATTGCGCGGATATCATAGCGCAGATTTTTAAACATAATCGTCCCCATTTCTAATCAAAATACGGACTTAGTATAGCATATCCCATAAAAAATGTCAAGGAATAATAGGGGAATGGTCTCCTGCATTTTTTTTGAATAAGAAACCTTGATTTTTTCAGCAAAAAAGGATTGACAATCCCGCATATGATTTGGTATACTATAAGGTAGTAAAAAATGCAGTATGCAATTTAAATAGGAGGGAATTTACATGGCAAGAAAAATGAAAACCATGGATGGTAACAATGCAGCCGCATGGGCGTCCTATGCATTTACGGATGTTGCGGCAATTTACCCGATTACACCATCCTCGGTAATGGCAGAGGTTACAGATGAATGGGCGGTTGACAAGAAGAACAATATGTTCGGTCAGCCCGTAAAGGTAGTGGAAATGCAGTCTGAGGCAGGTGCAGCAGGTGCTGTGCACGGCTCTTTGGGCGCAGGTGCACTCACAACAACCTATACGGCTTCGCAAGGCCTTCTTTTGATGATTCCGAATATGTATAAAATGGCGGGTGAATTATTGCCTTCCGTCATTCACGTCAGCGCAAGATGCGTTGCATCCCACGCGCTCAATATTTTTGGTGACCATTCCGACGTTATGGCATGCCGCCAGACAGGGTATGCAATGCTTTGTGCAAACAATCCGCAGGAAGTTATGGATCTGGCCGCAGTTGCACATTTATCGGCCATCCGGGGCCGCGTTCCTTTCCTGCATTTCTTTGATGGCTTCAGAACATCGCATGAAATTGATAAAATTGAAGTTTGGGATTACGAAGATTTGAAGGAAATGGTGGATATGGATGCAGTGCGTGCCTTCAGAAACGGCGCTGTTAACCTTGAGCATGCCGTACTGCGCGGCAGTGCACAAAACCCCGACATCTTCTTCCAAAACAGAGAAGCATGTAATGCCT
>JAZNLF010000063.1:0-2431 GCA_045578945.1 Clostridia bacterium
CACGGCGTATGTGGAAGAATTAAGCGGCGAGAGAAAGCTTATCAATACGGCATACGTTGTGATGGTGGCACTGGATGAAAATGAACGTCCGACCGCCGTGCCGGGGCTGATTCTTGAAACCGAGGAAGAAGCGAGAGAATACGAAAATGCAAAGCTTCGTAAGGAAAGAAGAAAAGAATATCAAGCATAATAAGGGGGATAAAATGAGTAATAAAGCAAAGTGGCAGGCAATTTTCTCATATTTTGAAGAAATTGCAAGCATTCCGCACGGCTCTGGCAACATGGAGAAAATAACGGCGTATTGTTTAGCGTTTGCCCAAAAAAATAACCTGCAGGCGGAAAGTGATGCGGCAGGTAATGTGATTATCCGAAAGGCGGGGACGAAGGGGTATGAGAATCACGCACCCGTTATTTTGCAAGGGCATCTCGATATGGTATGCCAGAAAACAGAGGAAAACACCATTGATTTTGACCATGACGGCCTCTCGCTTTATACAGAAGGTGACTTTTTGCGCGCGCGGGGAACAACACTCGGCGCGGATAACGGAGTAGCCATCTCGATGATTATGGCACTTTTGACGGACACGGATGCAGAGCATCCGCCGCTTGAGGCTGTCTTTACCACAGATGAAGAAATCGGCATGATTGGAGCAGGCAAGCTCGATTTTTCAAAACTTTCCGCGCGACGTATGATTAATTTAGACGCTGGGGGACAGGATAAGCTCACCGTTTCCTGCGCAGGCGGCTCTGACCTTCGTGTGCGCGTGCCGCTTTTTAGAGAAGAAGTAATCGGGACAAAGGTAACCATACATCTTCGTGGTCTTTTGGGCGGCCATTCGGGCGTGGAAATTGATAAGGGCAGAGTTAATGCGGGTGTGCTGGCGGGGCGTGTCCTCCTTGAAACGGAAAAGAATGCAGCGTTTTCTCTTCTTTCGGTCAGGGGCGGTGATAAGGCGAACGCAATCATGCCGCTTGCCACGATAGAACTCGTAACGAAAGATAAAACAAGCCTTTTAGAAGCAATTGAGATTGCCCTTGAAAATATAAAGGCAGAGATATCTGACCGCGAGCCACAGTTTGCGCCGCAGGTCATCACAGGAGAGGAAGACACGTATTCTGTGCTCACAAAAACATCTGCCGATGCAGTTATGCATGTATTGCTTTCTATGCCAAATGGTGTTTTGGATATGAGCGCCAAAATAGAAGGCCTTGTTGAAACCTCGTTAAACCTTGGCATTTTAAATACAGAGGCGGACGAAATGATAGCGCACTATGCGCTTCGCAGCAGTAAGGCATCAGCTTTGCAGGCTCTTTCAAAACGGCTTAGTAAAATAGCTGCGTATGAGGGCTGGGAACACGAAGCCTTTGGATACTATTCGCCTTGGGAATATAATGAAAATTCGCCTCTGCAAGCATTATATAAAGATGTTTATCAGGAACAGTTTGGCAAGGAACCCGTTGTGGAAGCGATTCACGCAGGGCTTGAGTGCGGACTCTTTGCATCAAATTTAAAGGGGCTTGATTGCATTGCAATCGGGCCGAATGTATACGATGTCCATACTGTGCATGAAAAGCTTTCCATGTCATCTACCGAGGCGATGTACCATATGCTCATAAATCTGCTTAAAAAAATGTAATTTATAAATTTATATTGCAAATCAACAAGATATATGGTATATTACGTATGGAAGATAATAAAATACCTTTGTGCAAAAGAAGGAGAACATATGAAAAGCGAAACAAGTTTTAAGCCGTATATTTCGGCAGACCGCGTCACACCTGAGGTGACGGTAACCTCGGTTATCATAGGCATGATTTTGGCAGTTGTATTTGGTGCTGCCAATGCATATTTGGGACTTCGCGTGGGCATGACGGTGTCTGCATCCATTCCTGCCGCCGTTATTGCAATGGGCGTTATCCGCGTCATCATGCGAAAAAATTCCATTTTGGAAAGTAATATTGTGCAGACTACGGGTTCTGCAGGTGAATCCTTGGCAGCAGGTGCCATTTTCACCTTGCCTGCGCTCTTTTTGTGGGCATCCGAAGGCATCATGGATAAGCCAAACTTAATCGAAATTACTTTAATTGCTTTACTTGGCGGTCTTTTGGGTGTATTTTTCATGGTACCGCTTCGAAACGCGTTAATTGTAAAAGAACACGGCATATTACCCTATCCTGAAGGGAAAGCCTGTGCAGAAGTTTTGCTTGCAGGGGAAGAGGGCGGCGCAAGCGCCTCCACTGTATTTGCAGGCATGGGCTTCTCGGCAATTTTTAAATTTATTATTGACGGACTTCGTTTGGTTGCAGGCGAAATTTCACATACCTTTGCAGGCTTTGCAGGCACGATTGGTACACAGATTTATCCGGCTGTTATGAGTGTCGGCTATATCTGTGGTGCACGGATTTCCTCGTATATGTTTGCCGGCGGTGT
>JAZNLF010000064.1:0-5626 GCA_045578945.1 Clostridia bacterium
ATGCTTTCTGCTCGTCTGACGGATATACACCGATAAAGATGTCTGTTTCCCTTTCCGCAAGCATCCGATACCCTTCGGGCGTATTATTGTATTCAAAGAATCCGTCATTTATATATGTAGTATCCGGATATGTTGCATTTACAAATGCCGAATATACAGGAAACAGCGCTGCGGCACCATCTATTTTCGGTACATTTTCCGTAAACTTCACTGTTTTGCTTTTTATTTTTACAATCCTTGAATCTTCCTTAAAGGGCAGGTATTCGGAAATATTGATGTTCGGCGATGTGTTTATGGTAATGCTTTTATCGTACGAAATCATGCCATAGTTAATCCCTAAAGCGATAAAATATAAAACCGCGGGAATGAGCCAAAAAAGAAAGAATTTCTTTCTTTTCTTGAGCCATATCAAAGGCAGGCATAGCGAAGGAAAAAGCAGTGCACCCATGAATACAATCGCGCTGTGTATGCCGTCCGCTGTGAGTATTAAGCCTGCCAACACGCCAATATAAGCACTTATCATCAAAACTGCAATTGTAAGTAAAAACCGAGCTGCCAAAAGGAGAATTTCTTTGGTTTCCACCTTGATTGCATCTCTGTCTTGTCTTTTCTTCCAAAGATATATGCCAAGGATTGTATAAAAGAGTAATACTATAATACCAAGCGGGATTTCAATATTTATAACTTGTCCTCTGTACCCTCCGCCCATAAATATCATATTGATTGCAGGAATAAAACCAAAAATACCGCCCCAGAAACAGCCTTTATGCAGGAAAAAGGCAGAGAACCAAAAACAAGCAAGCCACAAAAGAATCATTGACATTGTTAAACTTGCGCCCGTAAGTCCTGCAAGCAGATAAAACCCTGTAAAAAGTATGGCGGGGATATAGCCTATATATTTTCTCATTTGTCATTCCTCCTTCGCATGTTCCTTGCAATAATTTTATCATATTTCGCCTTTATTCAATGGTAAAATACGCCACATAGGTTTCTACGGGTTGCCATTCATCGTCAGCAGTCATCTCCAGCGTGTATGCCGCACCATATTGAAGCGTACCGGAAGGGCTCCCTCCGAATTGTTCTATTTTTAATGTCATACCTTTAGGCGTTACATCATCAGCGTAGAGTGTAATGCCCCATTTATCGCTATGAACAGAATTGTGAAGTGTTTTGCCGACACCTGCGCTATTGCAAGCCGTGAGAAGGGAAATGCACAATAAAATGGATACAATTAAAAACCGTTTCATAGGCGTTACCTCCTTGCATTTATTACTATTATAGCATACAGGGATGAGGAATGCAATGTTTTCATTTGCTTCAAAACATTTTCCATCATTTTAAAAAAACGCTTGACATACAGGCGCAAATATGCTATAATATTTTTTGTTCAAAATGCTGTCTTAGCTCAGCAGGCAGAGCACTTCCTTGGTAAGGAAGAGGTCGGCAGTTCGAATCTGCTAGACAGCTCCATATTGGAACGGACTTGATTCCGTTCCTTTTTTATTCTAAAAAAATTTTTTCAACCCCTTGACAAATAAAAAATCGTGTGCTATACTGAAAAAAATAAAAAATATGGAGGAAAACATGCGTACATTTTGCTTTGCAAACACATTTTTTTATTACTTTACTCAGTTTATGGGTAAGGTCTGTTTGTGTTTCTCTGCAAAATAAGTTAGTTTTTCTACACTTTTAAGGGATTGCAGGAAACATGCAATCCCTTTTTTATTTGGAAAGGAGCGCTTTACATGATACTGCTTTTGAAGGAACATCCCGATGAGGCAAAGCTTGAAAACCTGATAAGCTGGCTTAAAAAACAAAATCTTGAGGTACACATCAGCGAAGGTATGCATACGACGATTATGGGGCTTGTTGGTGATACCTCGCACGTTAACATTGACATGCTTTTATCGCTCGACATCGTTGAGGATGCGCGACGCATTCAGGAGCCTTTTAAAAGTGCAAACCGAAAATTCCACCCGAAGGATACAGTTATCGAAATCGGGGATGTAAAAATCGGCGGCGGCAACATGGCTGTGATTGCAGGTCCTTGCTCCGTAGAGTCCGAAGAACAGCTTTGCGGCATTGCCGAAAGCGTAAAAAAATCAGGTGCTGCACTTTTGCGCGGCGGCGCTTTCAAACCCCGTACTTCCCCCTACGCATTCCAAGGTCTTCGCGAACAGGGTATTGCATTACTGCAAAAAGCGCGCAAGGCAAGCGGATTACCCATTGTGACGGAAATCATGGATTTATCACACCTTTCATACTTTGAGGATGTGGATGTTATTCAGGTCGGCGCGCGGAATATGCAAAACTTTGAGCTTTTAAAAGAACTCGGAAAAACGAAAAAGCCGATTCTTTTGAAACGTGCTATGTCAGGCACAATACAGGAGCTTTTGATGAGTGCCGAATACATCATGGCAGGCGGCAATGAAAATGTTATTTTATGCGAGCGCGGTATTCGCACCTTTGAAACTGCCACACGAAACACGCTGGATTTATCGGCCGTACCGCTTTTGCGCAGTATGACGCATCTGCCCATCGTGGTAGACCCGAGCCATGCTACAGGCATTGCAAATCTTGTAAAACCGATGGCGCTCGCCGCCGTTGTTGCGGGGGCAGACGGCTTGATGATAGAAGTGCATAACGACCCGCCGCATGCGGCATGTGACGGCAAGCAGTCCATCACCCCCGAGGCATTTGCTGCATTGATGACAGACGTTAAAAAAGCGGAGGCGATTGCATGCAGAATCTGACGATTGGCGTTATAGGGCTTGGTCTTATCGGCGGCTCCTTCGCGCGCGCCATCCGAAAGCATACACCCCATCGCGTTCTGGGACTTGACGTTTCTGCCGAAGTTATGCAATCAGCAGAAGAACAGGGTGCAATTCATGGTACATTGGAAGACCACCTTGGTGCATGTGATATTTTAATTTTAGCGTTGTTCCCAAGTGCCATTTGCACATTTTTGGAAGAAAATAGTGCAAAAATAAAAAAAGGTACTACTGTACTTGATTGCGGCGGCATCAAAGGCGATATTTGTCGCGTCGCATTCCCGCTTGCTGCTGCACACGGCTACACCTTTATAGGCGGCCACCCTATGGCAGGAAAAGAACATGGCGGTTTTCAAAATTCGACTGCTTCCCTTTTTCTTGGTGCGTCCATGCTTTTGGTGCCGCCTCCGACATGCGACAAGGCTGCACTTATGCAGATTGAAACACTTTGCCGCACCATCGGCTTTGCGCGGGTTGTGCACACAACCGAAAAACAGCATGACGATATTATCGCCTGCACCTCCCAGCTTGCGCACGTTGTATCCTCTGCATATATAAAAAGCCCTACGGCAAATCATTTTTCAGGTTTTTCCGCAGGCAGTTTTCGCGATATGACACGTGTGGCACGCCTTAACGAAACGATGTGGACAGAGCTTTTCTTATTAAATCGTGACAGTCTTCTTTCTGAAGTCAGCGGTCTTATCGAAAGACTCTCCGCCTACGAATCTGCTCTTTTAAAAAGAGATGAGAAAGCGCTTTTCTCACTTCTGAAGGAAGGGCGCATCCAAAAAGAAAAGCTTGATTCTATTGAAAAAGAGGAATAGGACAATGAAAAAAATACACGCACTGGATTATGATATTTTTATCGGGCAGGGCATCCTTCCAAATATAGGCTCTATGCTTTCGGATATGATTACCCCCTGCCGCGTTGCACTGATAACAGATACCAACGTAAAGCCACTTTATGAAAAAACTGTTTCCGATGCACTTACCGCTTCGGGGTACACAGTTTATTCCTTTTCCTTCCCTGCGGGCGAAGAAAATAAAACGATTGAAACTGTGCTTTCGATTGTAAACTTTTGTGCCGAACATGCGCTTTGCCGCACGGATGCTATAGTAGCGCTCGGCGGCGGCGTTGTTGGTGACATGACAGGCTTTGCCGCCTCGATGTATCTCCGCGGCATTCCCTTTGTGCAGGTGCCGACTACGCTTTTGGCCGCGGTGGATTCCTCTGTCGGCGGTAAAACGGGCGCAAATTTGCCGCAAGGAAAAAACTTAATCGGTGCATTTTATCGCCCCAAAGCTGTTTTTTGTGATACAGATACATTTTCTTCTCTGCCGCAAAAGGTTTTTTCGGACGGCATGGCAGAGGTTGTCAAATATGGTATGATTATGGATGGTGCATTCTTTTCCAAACTGGAATGCAATAATATAGAGCTTTCGGAAATGGTGGCTACCTCGGTACAACATAAATGCACCATCGTGAAAGAAGATGAATTTGACCGCGGCATGCGCCAGCTTTTAAACTTTGGCCACACCTTCGGTCACGCTATTGAAAAATGCAGTAACTTTACGATTGCACACGGAAGTGCGGTCGCCATGGGCATGGTCATTGCCGCAAAAAGCGTTTCGCTTCCCGATTTACCGCGGCTGGAAAAGGTACTTACATCCTATCATTTACCCACAAAAACGCCATTTCGTGCCGATGCACTTTTGACTGCGGTCGTGGCTGATAAAAAAAGAAGCGGTAAAATCTACAACGTCATTCTACCTGAATCTATTGGTCACTGCGTGATAAAATCCATGTCAGAAGCCGAACTTTTAGAGCATATAGAAAGGGGGCTTTAAGCCATGAAAGCAATTATTACACCGCGCCCTCTCTATGGCACTCTCCCCGCGGTTTCATCAAAGTCACATGCACATCGTCTTTTGTTGGCCGCATCTTTGTCCTCTGTGCCGTCGAAGGTACATATCAATCATATCCCCGAGGATATCAAAGCTACCGTACGATGTCTTGATGCACTTGGTGCAGGGTGCCGCATTTTAGAGGATGGTGTTTTCATACAGCCTATACAAAGCCATACAAAATCAGCAACGCTCGATTGCGGTGAAAGCGGCTCGACTGCACGTTTTCTTCTCCCCCTTGCCGCCATACTTTGTGATGAGGCAACTTTAACAGGCAGCGGTCGATTACCAAAGCGTCCCTTCGCACCGCTTACAAAGGCGCTTTTGGAAAACGGATGCGAGATAAGTGATGATTTTCTGCCTATCACCGTCAAAAAAGGGCTTTTGGGCGGTACCTTCTCCATAGAAGGAAACATTAGTTCTCAGTTTATTACAGGTTTATTCTTTGCGCTGCCGCTTCTTAAAGAAGACAGTACCATAAACCTCCTCTCCCCTTTACAATCTGTGGGATACGTGGATTTGACGCTTTCTGTTCTCCGCCAATTCGGCATACAGATAGAAAAGGATGAAAATCGCTATTACATACCCGGCGGGCAACGCTATATATCTCCCGGTGACACCATTTCGGAAGGGGACTGGTCGTCTGCCGCATTTTTCCTCGCTTGCGAAAATCTCGGCGGCAACGTTTCCGTGACAGGCCTTAATAAAAATTCTCTACAAAGGGACATGTACGTTTTAACATTACTGGATACGTTAAAAAATACAAAAGGAACGTGCACCATCGATTGCTCGGATATTCCCGACCTTGTACCGATTTTAGCCGTATGTGCGGCAGCACGACAAGGGAAAACCATTTTTTCGGGCGCGGCGCGCCTTCGTCTTAAAGAAACAGACCGCCTTTATACCACAATGCGCCTTTTGCGCGATTTAGGCGGCACGGCCGAGGAAAC
>JAZNLF010000065.1:0-3831 GCA_045578945.1 Clostridia bacterium
CGGCAGGAGATATTTTAATCGGTTCAGGTACATGCTGGGTTGTAACTGCAATTGGGGACGCACCTGACTTTTCGTCAGGCCTCAGCCAATCCGTGGCGGCCGTACCGAATATGTGGGGATCTTTACAATCGCTTTCCTCGGGCGGCGTATGCCTCGACTGGCTGCGGAAAAATATTACGCCCACCGCCGAGATGACCTATCAGGACATTGATGCGGAAACGGCAAAGCGAAAAGCGGCGGAGGACGGTCTTTTCTTCTACCCCTTCACAGGCAAGGCAAATGCGAAGGAAAGACTGCAAAGGGCAAGCTTTGTCGGCCTTGATTTGTCGCACGATAAATTTGATATGGCACTTGCCGTCATGGAAGGCGTGGTATTCCAGGTGCTTTGGATGATGGAGGCATTTCGCCAAAAGCCTTCAAAGGAAGGTATTATTTTAGCGGGCGGCGCGTCCAAAAGTCCCGTATGGGCAAAGCTTTTAGCAGATATATCGGGCCTTCCCGTTCGCATCCCCGCGGTCGCGGATTTAGCGTGTGTGGGTGCGGCGATTTTGGCAGGTGTTGGTGGCGGCATCTACCGCGATGCGGCAGAAGGCTACAGAAAATTAGCCGTAGGTGAAAGTGTTTTGGAGCCAAACGCTGAAAAAACAAAAATATATGCCCCGCTGTTTGATACATATAAAAAGAAAGCGGCAGCATTAAAATAAGAAAGAGGAGTGGAGATTATGGCATTATTTGAAGTTACAGAAAATGACAAGAAGATTTATGAGGAGGAACTTCGTGATTTTCTGCCGGAGAAAATTCTGGACGTACATACGCATGTATGGCTTAAGGAACTCAATGACCCGAAGCCCGTTGTTCCCGGAGAGAAAAAGAGAACTGTAACCTGGCCCTCATTGGTTGCGAAGGATGACAGTATTGAGGATTTGCAGGAAACCTACAGACTCATGTTCCCCGGAAAAGATGTAAAGGCTTTGATGTTTCCAAGCGGCGGCGGTTCGGAGAGAAATAACGCATATGTATCCGAAAGCTCTAAAAAATCAGGCTTCCCTGCACTTTACTTTAGCCGTCCCACACAGAGTGCGGATGAGCTGGAAGCAAAAATCAGAGAAGGCGGCTTCCTCGGCATTAAGTCCTACCTCAGTATGTCACCGAAATATATTCCGACCAATGAAATCAGAATTTTGGACTTCTTCCCGAAGCATCAGCTTAAGAGAATGGATGAGATGGGCGCCATCGTAATGCTCCACATCCCGAGAAACGGACGCCTCAAAGATCCTGTAAATCTGGCACAGATTGTAGAAATCAAGAAGGAATTCCCGAACATGCGCCTGATTGTTGCCCATATCGGCAGAGCATATGTAGAAAGCGACATCGGCAATGCATTTGATGTGTTGGAGGAAGTACCTGACACGATGTTTGATTTCTGCGCAAACTGCTGCGAAACGGCGATTACAGAGGTTATCAGAAGAATGGGCGTAAAGCACGTTATGTTCGGCACAGACATGCCGATTTTGAGAATGCGTTGCAAGCGTATTGAAGAAAATGGCACATACATAAACCTCGTTCCGCCCGGAATGTACGGCGATCCGAGTCAGGACCCGCACCTTAGGGAAGTATCTGCGGAGGAGGCAGAAAAAATCACATTCTTCGCTTACGAGGAATTATTGGCCTTCAAGCGTGCGGCAAAGACACTGGGCCTGAGCCGTCAGGACATTGAAGATATTATGTATAATAATGCAGTCGAGCTTATTGAAGGCGCAAGAAAATCCATCTACGGAGAATAATTTTTAGGAGGTATATAAGATGAAACCGAATATTCGTGTTCCTTATTTTGAAATCGGCACAAAAAACTATGTATACGGCGATACTCTTTTAGAATATGCCATTGCGGCAGACAAAGCGGCAGAAAAATACGATATTGATGTACTTTTTATCTGCCCTGCAGTTGAAATTCGCAGAGTTTGCGAAAACACAAAGCATCTTATCGTGCTTGCACCCTACATGGATACGCTTCGCCCCGGCAGAGGCATGGCAGATATTCTGCCCGAAGCCCTCAAAGATGCAGGTGCGGTCGGCGTTGTAATTAACCACTGCGAAAAGCCGATGAGCTTGCCGCAGATGAAGGCAACGATTGACAGAGCCAGAGAGCTTGACATGATGGTATTTGCATGTGCGGACACATTGGATGAAGCCAAAGCCATCGCACAGCTTCACCCCGACATTATAAATCCCGAACCGTCCGAAATTATCGGTGGCGGAAACGGCGTAAGCCCCATGGCATATGTAAAGGATTCTATTAAAGTGATTAAGGATATTTATCCTGACATTATGGTAGAACAAGCTGCAGGCATCACAAACGGCCAGCAGGTGTATGACTTTATTATGGCAGGCTCGGAAGCTGCAGGCGCCGCTTCGGGTATTATGAATGCAGAAGACCCGCTCGCCATGATTGATGAGATGATTGCGGCAACAAGAAGAGCTGCTGACGATTTGAAAAAGGAGGCAAAATAATGGTTTTTCGTGAGTCTTTTAAATTAGAATCGAATCACCGTGCCGTCAGCTTTCATGATGTGACGGACAAGGTAAAGGAAATTGCCGCAAAATCCGGCATGAAGGAAGGTATCGTGGTCGTATATTCCCACCATACCACTTGCTCGGTTATCACGCAAGAATGTGCATTTGACATGTCTATGACAGGCCTTGAAACACTCCAGCAGGACCTTGTAAATGTATTCGAGGAATGGATTCCCACTTGCCGCTATGAGGGCATGTACCTCCATCCGGGCAAAAAGGCACTCGTTTTTGCGGAAGAGCATGGCGAGGATAACTTTGGTTGCCATAACACGGACGCACACCTTCGTTCTTCCATTATTGGCAGAAATGTTACCATTGTAATGGAAGACGGCGAAATGGATCTCGGCGAATTCGGCCGTATTCATTTCATTGATTGGGACCAGACGCGCGGCCGCACAAGAACAGTGCAGGTTATGGTCATCGGTGAATAAGAATTTCCAAAGAAGTGTAAAAACTAAGGTTTTTACACTTCTTTTTTTGCCCTTGTGCAAGATAGTGCAAAAACTTATCAATATTTATGTAGACAGGGGAATAGAATTTGTTATACTATGCATATAAAGCAATCCAAAAAGGAGACAAATTCTATGAAAAATGCAATACGAATTTTACTTGCTTTCATGATGCTTTGTTCTTTTGTGGGCGAGGCACAAGTGGCGTTTGCCGCTACGCCGGCAAAGCCCGAGGTCATCTTTGAAATGGATTTAGGGGATTGCACACCTGAAAATCCAGAACGTGTCAAGGACAAGACAGGTACATATGTAGAAGGTATTACCTATGGGGAATCGAGCGTCAGGCTCGGCACAATCGGAGAGAAAAAGTATCTGCGATTTGCCTCACAAACGGAAGATAAAACGGTAGTGGATGATAAAAGTGCAGTAGTCGCCACGCTTTCTGACGCGGCACCAAACATCGGCAATGCAGATGCGGTGACAATTGAGCTTTGGGCACGCGGCAATGCGCTGGACGGCATCGAAGAAAAGAAAAGATATGACCAAATGTTCGCGTTTGGCGACACGACCGCCTCCACGAATGCACACGCATTTTCCATGCAAATCAATTCGGGGGCGTACTTTTCTTTTTATCCCGACCGTCAAAAAAGCCAAATCGGCTACAATGCATACTATACGGGCGGCAAAAGCCACAATGAAAAGTGGTGCCATTATGTTGTGACGCGCGTGTGGAAGCCCGATGCGAGCGGCACGGGCGGCACGTGGGACTGTGTTATTTATGTCAATGGTGCAGTGAAAAACAGCTCCT
>JAZNLF010000066.1:0-4693 GCA_045578945.1 Clostridia bacterium
TCCGACTTATTACAAATAAGGATGTTTAAAAACATCGTTTTCAAACATCCTTGCATTTTGCTTATTCTTATTTTCTGCCCTTATATGCGATAACGACCTTGCGGTTCGGCTCCTCACCCGTGCTATAGGTGGAAACCATCGGGTCATCCTGCAAGGTGGCATGAATGACGCGGCGTTCATAGGGGGACATTGCCTCAAGCGTCACGCTTCTTCTGTAGCGAACTGCATTCCCTGCAAGCTTCTTTGCAAGGCGAACGAGTGTTTCCTCGCGGCGTTTTTTATAATTTTCCGTATCCAGCACTACGCGATAATATTCGTCTGTTTTGCGGTTTACGGCAAGGCTCGTCAGGTACTGGAGTGCCGCAAGCGTTTCCCCGCGGTGCCCGATTAAAATACCCATATTCTCGCCCGAAATATCAATTTCCATTACATTGTCGTCTTCCATCTTAAGGGCAACCTCTGCAGGCAGCTCCATGTACTCTAAGACATGATTTAAAAAGGATTTTGCGATTTCGTCGGGCGACTCTTCCTTCACCGTTACGCGAACAACGGCGTCCTTGCCGCCAAGGCCCAAAAAGCCTTTGCCGCCTTCCTCCAAAACCTCAATCGTAACCATATCCTCGGAAACACCAAGCTCGGATAATGCCAAGCTGATCGCATCATCAGTGCTTTTTGCGCTTTTTGTTATGCTTGTCATGATATGAACCTCCCTCTTCCTCTACCTCAATCTTTATCGCCTTTGAAACGAACACCTGCTGCAGCATCTGCGTCACCGTACTGATAAACCAGTAAAGGGATGCGGAGGCAGGTAATGTGAACGTGAAAAACAATGTCATCAAAGGCATCATTGTCGTCATGGATTTACTCATTTGTTGTGCAGCATCCGCCCCCTGATTCGCCCCCGTGCTTTGCGAAGGCTTTGTGCCTTGGATTTTCTGCGTCAAAACACCTGAGAAATAGGTTGCCACGGTTGCCAGAATGGGCAATACCCATGTCAAGAGCTGCTGTGCCGTCGGCATAAAGGAAAAGGCAGGCTTTTCCGCTAAATTCCACCATAAGAACTGGAAGTTCATGCCTGCATTTTTTGCGGCATTGATTTGCTCGGTAAGGTCACGCCCCAACCCTTCAATGCCCATAACATGTGTGCCCGGGCGGTACACAATCTGTACCATTACAAGCAGGATTACGAGCTGGATAATCATGGGCAGGCAACCGCCAAAGGGGCTGACGTTATACTTTCTGTAAAGCTCCATCGTTTCGCGGCCAAGCTTGTCCTTATCATTTGCATATTTTCTCTGCAATTCTGAAAGCTTCGGCTGCAGCTTTTGCATATGCATCATGCTGCGCTGCTGCTTTATGCCGAGCGGCAGAATAATCAGCTTTATAAAAACAGTAAAAATAATGAGCGCAACACCAAAGTTTTGCCCCATGTTATAATAGATAAAACGAATGATTGTTCCAAACAGGGAATAAAGCCAATCTAACATGTATTCCTTCCTTTCTAAAGCAAGGCTATTTCAGAGGGTCATATCCGCCCCGATGAAAGGGATTGCAGCGGCAGATACGCCAAAGTGCCTTTATCGTGCCACGAAACGCGCCGTATTTTTCGACGGCCTCGAGCGCGTACTGCGAACAGGACGGATAAAAGCGACAAACCGGCTTTTTTAAAGGGGAAATATACCGCCTGTAAAGCCGGATGAGATACAGTATAAGAAATTTCACTCTAAAAGACCACACTTTTGCAAAAGCCCACGGAGCGCGGCTTCGGTTTGATGAAAATCCGCCTCTGCCATACGATTGCGGGCCACAATTACAATATCATAACCGTCTTTTATCTGAAGCTCTAAAAGACGATAATTTTCTTTAATCAAGCGACGCACGCGATTTCGCATCACGGCGTTGCCGACCTTTTTGCTGACGGTAATACCGAGACGGTTCCGGCCGTACCTGTTTTTCTTAAAGTACAAGACCAAAAGGCCTGTGGCCCTTGAACCGCCTTTGTAATACAAACTCCGAAATTCATGATTTTGTGTAATCGATACCGTCTTTTTCATACGCTTATGCAGAGAGAACCTTTCTGCCTCTGCGTCTTCTTCTTGCGAGGACCTTGCGGCCGTTCGCCGTGCGCATTCTCTTTCTGAAACCGTGTTCTTTCTTTCTGTGCAGCTTGGAAGGCTGATATGTTCTAAGCATGCCTACACCTCCTTTTGAAACCTTAGCAAATCTATCAAATTCGGGCATCCGCAAAAAAGGGACAAGTCCCTATCATTACAGATTCTGTATCATTATATCGAATAAAAAGGCGTTTGTCAAGCTTTTTCCCAATATTTTTCACAAATCGCCCCTTTGCCTGCAGAAAATATAAAATACCCACTGTGAAATAATCGTAATTTTATGCAGAAAAGACCTACGAAATAAAACGAAAGCAATGCTTGACTTTATTTCTAAAATTTGATATAATAGGAAAAAATAAATTTTGGGAGGCACTACATATGAAAACACCCCTTTCTATTGATTTAAACGGTAAGGTTGCCGTTGTTACAGGTGCGGCAGGTATTTTGTGCAGTATGTTTGCACGCGCACTCGCGGCAAACGGCGCAAAGGTCGCACTTTTAGACTTAAACGGCGAAAAGGCAGAGGAAAATGCCGAAGCCATCCGCAAGGAAGGCGGCACAGCCATTGCCGTAACAGCGAACGTTTTGCAAAAAGAAAGCCTCGAGGCAGCACGCCTTGCGGTTTTGGAGGCATTTGGTCCCTGTGACATTCTCTTAAACGGCGCAGGCGGCAATAACCCGAAGGGCACAACGGATAAGGAATACCTCTATCCCGAGGATGTAGATAACACAGAAATTAAAACATTTTTTAATCTCGACCCCCAAGGCGTGGAATTTGTTTTTAACTTAAACTTCTTAGGCACACTTTTGCCGACGCAGGTGTTTGCACGCGATATGATAAAGCGTGACGCGGTGATTGTAAACGTTTCTTCCATGAACGCGTTTTCTCCGCTTACCAAAATTCCTGCATACAGCGGTGCGAAGGCTGCCGTTTCAAACTTTACACAGTGGCTCGCCGTACATATGTCCAAGGTTGGCATCCGCGTAAACGCGATTGCACCCGGCTTTTTCGTTACAAACCAAAACCGCGCTATGCTTCTGAATGAGGACGGCACCTATACGGCTCGCTCGCAGAAAATCCTGTCCCAGACACCGATGGAACGCTTCGGCGAAGCTGAGGAGCTTTTAGGCACACTTTTGTGGCTTGTCGATAATGGCGCATCCGGCTTTGTAAATGGCGTAGTTGTACCGGTTGACGGTGGTTTTTCCGCATATTCCGGCGTGTAAGGATAAGGAGAACAGTATGATTTATAAAAGTGAAAGCGGACTTTCCTCCGAGGCGCTTCGCGCCGCATTGATAGATTCTATCGAGGGGAAATCCTTAAAAAAAGTGCTTTTGATTCCGCCCGACTATACGCGCATGTATAGCGGCGCAGGGGAAATTACGGGCATTTATTACTCGCTTTTGAAGGATACCTGCGAGGTGGATATTCTTCCCGCCCTCGGCACGCATGAGCCGATGACGAAAGAGGAATGCACGGCATTTTTTGGTCCCGAGGTTCCTTTTGAGCGCATTTTGGTGCACAACTGGAAAACCGATGTCGTCAAAATCGGCGAAGTGCCTGCGGAATTTGTTTCTGAGGTGTCCGAAGGCCTTGTAAATGAGAAAATTGATGTCGAGGTCAACCGCCTTATCATGGATAAAAGCTATGACCTTATTATTTCCATCGGTCAGGTTGTGCCGCATGAGGTTGTCGGCATGGCAAACTACTCGAAAAATCTGTTTGTCGGCTGCGGCGGCAATAATATGATAAACAGTTCCCATATGCTCGGCGCCTTTTATGGTATGGAGCGCATTATGGGTAAGGATTTCTCACCCGTCCGCCGCGTGTTTGACTACGCGCAGGAAAACTTCCTTAAGGATGTTCCCGTCCTCTTTGTGCTGACCGTTACGACCAACACGGGGGACGATGTGCACATTCACGGCCTTTATATCGGTACAGACCGCGCCAATTTTGAAGCGGCGGTCGCACACAGCCGCGCCACGAACCTCACGTTTGTGGAAAAGCCGTTCCAAAAGGTGGTTGTAAACTTAGACCCGCGCGAATTTAAAAGCACCTGGCTCGGCAATAAGGCGGTGTATCGCACACGCATGGCAATCGCCGACGGCGGCTCGCTTATCGTTTTGGCACCCGGCGTCCGTAAATTCGGTGAGGATGCGGAAAACGACCGCTTGATTCGTAAATACGGCTATGTCGGCCGCGAAAAGGTCTTGGAGCTTGTAAAGGAATGTAAGGATTTGCAGGAAAATCTTTCGGTTGCCGCGCATCTTATCCACGGCTCGTCTGACGGCCGCTTTTCCATCACCTACGCCACCGAGCAGGTGACGAAGGAAGAAGTCGAGGGTGTAAACTTCGGCTATATGCCCTATAAAGAAGCTGCCGCGATTTATAACCCTGCTGTTTTGAAGGACGGATATAATACGCTCGAAAACGGCGAGGAAATTTACTACATCTCAAATCCCGCACTCGGCCTTTGGGATGTTAAAGAGAAAGGATAATCGTGATGCATGTCGACAACTTTATAAAATCACTTCCCGTTGTCGGGTATGGTATGCTGGGTATATTTTTGGTAATGTT
>JAZNLF010000067.1:0-1658 GCA_045578945.1 Clostridia bacterium
CTTCGGGGGCGGCATAGGCCTCAGCGACTTCGGGCGCTGCCTCGCCGACCTCGGGGGTCAGGTTCTTTTCTTCTTCGTTCATTTCGGGTTCTCCTCTCACTTTCTTTAACAAAACAAACTTAGAAATTGTTTGTAAAAAACGTTTTCGTCTGCGGGGTTCCCGGAAAGCTGTTCCCGGGTGTAAGTAACGGCTGAATCTCCAAAATAGACCAGCTTGTCATAAAACGACGCCACTTCCATCGGGTCGTGGCTTACATATACAATGGCGCATCCGCGGTTTTTCAGGTCGTGCACGATGGAGGTCAGCTCTGCCTTATATTCCACATCCAGAGAAGCGCAAGGCTCATCCAAAAGCACCAGTTGCGGAGAACCTGTCAGCGCGCAGGCTATGCTGACCCGCTTCTTCATTCCTCCGGACAGCTTAGACACTTTCTTTTTCCACATCTGCTCCACGTTAAACGGAAGCGGCTTTTGCATATCTGCGTCTGCCATTCCCGCAAAAAAGCGCAGGTTGTCCCCGACGGTCATGTCTTCAAACAGCGCTGTGCCCTGCGGAACATAGCCGATCGGGCCGTCTGCATACACCTCGCCGGAATCCGGCCGGAAAATCCCGGCCAAGATGGCAAGCGCTGTGGATTTTCCCGATCCGTTGGGTCCCGCGAGGACGATGCACTCACCGGGATTGACAGAAAAACTCAGACCTTCCAGAATTTTCCGCTTCCCGTAAGAGAAATATACATTGTGCAAGCCGGCCATGCCGCCACCACACTTTCCGATTGCTTCACCCTGACGCACATAATCCACTTATTATAGCATACCATTGTTTAATAAAAATTGGAAGATCATTTTGCATTTTCGCAAAGGAAACTTTCCAACCCGCGACGAAAGGAATTTCGTTTGCGAAAAAGCTGAAAATCCCGGTGTCAAGCCGCGTTTGATAAAAAGAAAATAACCGCAACTTATATCAAAGTTGCGGTTATTCTTTGAAGACTAACCCTAATTTTAATACAAATGCACCCCCTTTTAAGGTTAGGGGGTGCATTTTTAGGATAAGGGGGTGCAAGATAAATGTGTCAACATATCTTGTATGTGATTATGTTACTTCCGGCAAACATACATTATGTACATCTCGCAAATACTTTTCAAATTCTATAAAGAAAGATTCAAAGGCATATGCATCATCGTTGCCGCTGGTGTATAAAATATGATTCCACCAACATGCATACCCGTTTAGGTCTTTGATAATTTCTTCAAGATACCACGTAACAAATAAATGGAAATACTTGAATGGACTTTCTTGGCAGTAAAAAGAAAATGCGTAGTTCATGCCAAACAACTGATCTCGAAAAGACAGCAAAGATGGCTTTCCCAAGAAAAGGCCTGGTCTCCTTTTTACTTGAGCCAAAAACACTAACTCATTAAAATTACGTTCCGTGTTTGCCAAGATAATCACCTACTTTCTAAATAAATTATACAATGGAATTGCGTAACAATCAATATTTCAACGATTGCAGGCTACAAATTAACGATTACCCCTATAAATCAACGATTATGGCTATGATTTAACGATTGCTTGTCTTTTAACGATTTGAAATAGAAATAAAGGCTCAATTCAGAGAGTTCCCTCCCAAAAAGTTTTCAAAAGGCAGGTTTTGAAC
>JAZNLF010000068.1:0-4300 GCA_045578945.1 Clostridia bacterium
GTAGCAGGTGTCGAAGGCGTGTATGTTCCGTCCTTTTATACGCCGACGTATGACGGCGACCGTCTGGTTTCCCTCACACCCACGCATCCTGCCGCGCCGCCGCGCGTCAAGCGGCGCATTATAAGGGATATGGACAAGGCATATTTCCCCGAAAAGCTCATTGTGCCCTATGGCGAGATTGTGCATGACCGCATTGCTTTGGAATTGTTCCGCGGTTGTATCCGCGGTTGCCGCTTTTGTCAGGCGGGCATGATTTACCGCCCTGTGCGTGAGCGCTCGAAGGAACGCCTTTTGGAAATCGCCGAAAAGCTTATCAAAAATACAGGCTACGAGGAAATTTCCCTTTTATCTTTAAGTACGAGCGATTACACGTCCCTTCGGGATTTGACGGAAAGCCTTTTGGCTATGACGGAGAAAGAACGCATCAGTATGGCGCTGCCGTCTCTTCGCATTGACAATTTTTCCATCGACCTTTTAGAGAAAATCCAAAAGGTGCGAAAAACGGGGCTTACGTTTGCGCCCGAGGCAGGCACACAGCGCATGCGCGACGTTATCAATAAGGGTATTTGCGAAAAGGATATCCTCGATTCCGCCCTGCTTGCCTTCCAAAACGGCTATAAGAGCATAAAATTATACTTTATGATAGGCCTGCCGTTTGAAACGGCGGAGGACGTGGCAGGGATTCCGCTGCTTGCCAAAAAAGTCGTGGAAACTGCTTATCAAATTCCGCGCCAAAAAGGAGAAAAGCCGTGCACGGTGACCATGAGTGTTTCTTCATTTGTGCCAAAGCCGCACACGCCATTTCAGTGGTGCGCGCAAAATACATCGGAGGAGCTTCGCGAAAAACAACAGATTATGCGCGATAACTGCACCTCGCGCCGCATCACGCTCAACTATCATGAGTCGAAGCTCAGCGTTTTAGAGGGCGTCTTTGCAAGGGGCGACCGCAGGCTTGGCGCCGTTTTGGAAAAAGCGGAAAGCATCGGCTGCCGCTTTGACGGCTGGAGTGAGCATTTCTCGTTTGAGAGATGGATGGAGGCGTTTTCCGCCCTCTCTGTTCCTCTCGAGCGCTACACAAGGGCGCGCGACGAAAACGAAGTGTTCCCGTGGGATATTATTGACATTGGCGTGACCAAGCATTTCCTGCGCCATGAATATGAAAAGGCGGAAAAAGGAGAGCTTACCCAAAACTGCCGCCAGGGATGCAGCGGTTGCGGTGCGGCTTCTTATAAGGCAGGTGTTTGTTTTGCATAAATATGTTGTTTGCTATACAAAGGAAAATGATGCAAAGTTTATTTCGCATCTTGATTTTCTGCGCACGATAGGCCGCGCCATGCGCCGTGCCGCGTTGCCGCTTAAATATTCCGAGGGCTTTAATCCCCACATTTGTCTTTCGTTTGCCCAGCCGCTCGGCGTCGGCATTTCGGGAGAGCAGGAATGGTTTGAGGTGGAGCTTGTCGAGCCCTGTGCAGATATTCCCGAAAGGCTAAACCGCGTTTTAGGGAAAAACATTCGCATTTTGGGGGCGCAGGCGGTAGAGAAAAACCGATTCGCCGCACTTTCGCGTGCAGATTACCGTGTCTGCCTCGAAGTATTGCCCACCAAAGCAGAATTGGACGCATTTTTGTCGCGTACGGAAATTATCATTGACAAAAAGACAAAAAGCGGTGTAAAACCGACGGATATTCGGCCGCTGATTTATGATATTTCTCTTTCGGGCGACAGCCTTTCCCTTCGCGTTGCGGCGGGCAGCACAGTCAATTTAAAGCCCGAATCCGTAATGGCGGCAATGGCGCTTTACATCCCCGCGTACGCGCACCGCTTTTGCCGCTATACGCGCATCGCGCTTTTGGATGCGGAGAACAAACCGCTTTATACATGTTTTTAGCAATATACACTAAAAAAGATAAAAAAATTCGTGAAAAAGTTTCTAAAAAAAGAATTGCTTTCTTGCAAAAAAAAATATATAATATATATAATAATTTGAAATATAAAATTTGGAGGTATCAAACGTGTTAGGATACGGTCAGGATATCGGTATTGACCTCGGCACCGCATCTGTTCTTGTATATGTACGGGGCAGAGGGATTGTTTTAAAAGAGCCGAGCGTAGTTTCAATCGACAAAAACACAGGTAAAGTACAAGAAGTGGGGCTTGAAGCGCAACGCATGATTGGCAGAACGCCGGGTAACATTGTTGCCATCCGTCCCCTTCGTGACGGCGTAATTTCGGATTATGACACCACCGAAAAAATGCTGAAATATTTTCTTAAGAAGGTTTGCAATAAGCGGCTTTTCCGTCCCAACGTAATTGTCTGCGTTCCCAGCGGTGTTACAGAGGTTGAAGAGCGCGCGGTTATTGATGCCGCCATGCAGGCAGGCGCACGCCGTGTGCATCTTATCGAAGAGCCTATCGCTGCGGCAATCGGCGCGGGGATTGATATTGCCAAGCCCTACGGCAGTATGGTGGTTGACATCGGCGGCGGCACAAGTGATGTTGCGGTTATCTCTCTCGGCGGCATCGTTGTCTCCAATTCCATTAAAGTCGCAGGTGACGCATTTGACGAAACCGTGGTACGTTACATCCGCAAAAAGCATAATATTACAATTGGTGACCGTACCGCTGAAGATTTGAAGATTAAGCTTGGTTGCGTATTTCCGAGAGAAGAATCGGAAAGCATGGAAATCCGCGGTCGCTGTCTTGTCAGCGGTCTGCCGAAAACCATTACGGTTTCCTCGGATGAAATGCTGGAAGCTTTGGAAGAGCCTGCAAGCGCAATCGTAGATGCTGTGCACTCTGTTTTGGAAAAAACACCCCCTGAGCTTGTGGGCGATATCAGTAACTCGGGTATTGTTTTAACAGGCGGCGGCTCCTTGATTCAGGGGCTTGACCTTCTCCTGCAGAAGGAAACGGGCATCAGCGTTCGTGTTGCAGAGGATGCAGTTTCCTGCGTTGCTATCGGCACGGGCAAGGCGCTCGATAACATTGATTCTTTAAAAGAAAACATCAGCGCATCAAAGCGCAGATTCCAGTCTTAACAAATATATTCCATGCGTTTGGGGCAGGGTGTAATCCCCTACCGGCGGTAAGCGGCCAAAAAAGCCGCAAAGCCCGCGACTCACTCTATAAAGGGTGACTGATTTGGTGAAAATCCAAAGCCGACGGTTATAGTCCGGATGAGAAAACGCTATTTAAAAAAAGGTATTTTTATGCCCCGACCTTATTTTACGGTCGGGGCAATTTTATTTTATGAAAGAGAGGATTTTGAACATGAAGAAAACAAATTACTACACACGAATTGCTATTTTAGGGGCCATTGGATTTTTACTTATGATGGCTGAATTCCCGCTTCTTGCGGCAGCACCCTTCCTGCGCCTTAATTTTTCAGATGTGCCTGCCTTTTTGGGCGGCTTTTCGATGGGCCCCGTTGCGGGATTTGCGGTCGTACTTTTGCAAAACGCTCTGCACCTTTTTCAGACAAACAGCGGCGGCGTAGGCGAGCTTGCAAACTGCATTGTAAGCGGCGTTTTTGTCGTAACTGCCGCCCTTGTTTACCGAAAATATCACACGCGGCGCGGCGCGCTTTGTGCTCTCCTTTTAGGCAGTCTGCTCATGCTCGTGGCCGCGTGCCTGTCAAATCTTTTTATCTTATTCCCACTCTACGGCATCCCCGCCGACTCGCGTCTTGCGCTCGTAAAAAGCGCCGTGCTGCCGTTTAATGCTATTAAAGCTGTCATTATTTCCACGGTGACGATGCTTTTATATAAGCCGCTTTCCTCCCTATTAAAACCGAAGAAATAGTATTACTGATTCATTTTTCCTATCCCCACTAAAAAGGAGCTGTAAATAATACAGCTCTTTTTTATGGTCGGGGCTTGTTTACTTCCCCATCTTTTCCATGTCGTTTTTGCGGATTTCTACTCTTCTGACTTTACCGCTGATTGTTTTGGGAAGTTCATCCACAAATTCAACAATTCTCGGGTATTTGTAAGGCGCAGTATGCGTTTTTACGTATTTTTGAATTTCCTTTTTGAGCTCCTCTGTGCCTTCGGTTCCCTTTACAAGCACAATGGTTGCCTTTACAATCTGTCCGCGCACTTCGTCGGGAACAGGTGTGATTGCACATTCAAGAACATACGGAAGCTCCATGATAACACTTTCGATTTCAAAAGGTCCGATGCGGTAGCCAGAGGATTTGATAACGTCATCCGCACGACCGACGTACCAAAGGAAACCATCCTCGTCTCGCCATGCCAGATCGCGGGTGTGGTAATATCCGTCATACCAAACCTCTTCAGTC
>JAZNLF010000069.1:0-11930 GCA_045578945.1 Clostridia bacterium
TATTCGTGCACTCTTTTCGATGGAAGAAGCTTTTGAAAAGCACTATAAAGCGATGAAGGCGGAAAAAAATGTATTAGATTATGGTGATTTAGAGCATCTGACAATCTCTCTTTTGGCGGATGAAAATGGAAATCCTTCCGATGTGGCATGTGCGCTTCGCGATAAGTATGATGAAATATATATTGATGAATACCAAGACAGTAATGATGTGCAGGAGTATCTCTTTCGCAGCATTGCAAGGGAATCTGTCGATGAGCCGAACTTATTTATGGTCGGTGATATGAAGCAGAGTATTTATGGCTTTCGCAAAACAAGTCCTGCTTTGTTTATTCAAAAATGTAACACCTATGCTGACGAGGGGCCTAACAAACGCATCATATTAAGTAAAAACTTCAGAAGTCGGCCTGAAATTCTTGACTTTATAAATGATATTTTTGTAAAACTTATGAAACCATCTGTCGGCGGTATAGCGTATACCAAGGAACAGATGTTGTACCCCGGGGCAGCATTTCCAAGCACCGATGCGCCATGTGTGGAATTTTCAATTGTGAATACGGATTCGGGCGCGGTTGGCCGTTTGTTTGAAGAGGCAAATCACATTGCTATGCAAATAAAAAAACAAATGCAAACGCGCGTATTTGATGCAAAAAAAGGGGAATGGCGAAATGCGAGATATAGTGATATTGCTGTCATTATGCGCTCGGCAAAAGAAATGGCTGCACCTCTTTTGGATGCATGTACAAAAATGGGGATTCCGCTATACTGTGATGTCGGCGGCGGTTACTTTGAAACGACAGAAGTTTCCGTGTTTTTATCGCTCTTAACCGTTATTGATAATCCGCAAAACGATATTCCTCTTTTGGCAACTATGCGCGCGCCATTTTTCTCTTTTACAGAGGATGAATTGGCGCAGATTCGCCTTCGAGACAGAGAACGTACATTTTATCATGCGACAGAAAAAACGGCTGCAGAAGAAAATGATTTAGGGAGAAAATGTCTTGCATTTTTGAAAAAACTGCGCCGATGGAGAAGACGTGCCCTGTTTATTGCAACTGATGCGCTGATTTTAGAACTTTTTGAAGAAACAGGGTATCTCGCGTATGTCAGCGGAAGTGTGGGCGGAGAAAAAAGCCGTTTAAATCTTGAAATCCTCTTTGAAAAAGCACATCAGTTTGAGAAAACCTCTTTTCGTGGACTGTTTCACTTTTTGCGCTTTATGGAGCGCGCTAAACAAAGAAGCGGAGACTTTGGCGAGGCAAAGATGGTTTCTGAAAACGACAATGTTGTACGTCTTATGACGATTCATAAGAGCAAAGGGCTTGAATTTCCAATCATTATTTTGGCAGGTACAGGAAAAAGCTTTAATAAGAGAGCAACATCGGGGAATTTTCTTTTCCATAAGGATTTAGGTGTTGGTATTCGATACGTTGACCCAAAGCTTAAAATTCGGTATGCAACGCCTATGCATACCGCTGTATCCACACAGATACACACGGATGAGGCCGGAGAAGAGCTTCGTGTTTTATATGTTGCCTTAACACGCGCCAAAGAAAAGCTCATCATAACCGGTGCGGTAGATATTGAAAAACAACAAAAGGCATGGCAGGGAGGACTCGGTGCAACTGATATTTTACATGCCGACTCATTCTTAACGCTTTTAGGTCGGTGCATGTCTCTTGGAGACACACCCGACAAACGCGTCCATTTGGAAATTTTACCGCCATATACAGATCTGGATGTTAAAATCCATAAAAAAAGTAAAATACCTGAATGTTTGCCGCCTGATGCCGAAATTGATGAAATTCTATCCTACCGATATCCGTATGAAGATTTACGGCGTATTCCTGCTAAAATATCCGTATCGGAATATAAACGTATGATAGAGGCAGAAAACGACGGCTTTGCCATGCCTTATGTAAATCCGGCACTTAAAAAGCCGCGTTTTTGCGGGATGGAGGGTAATATACGCGGGGCTTCCTTCGGAACGCTGATGCACTTTGTTATGCAGAGCCTGCCGATTCGTACCATAGAAACGGAAGCAGATGTTGTGGCTTTTGTAAAAAAACTTTATGATGATAAAATACTATCGAAGGAGCAACAACTTGCCGTTGATACAGCTTCCATTACACGTTTTATAAATAGCGATATCGGGAAACGTCTTAAGCATGCAGATCGTATTATGCGTGAAGAGCCATTTACGCTTTCGCTGCCCGCATCCTTCATCACAAAGAGGGAAGAGCATAAAAATGAAAAAATCATTCTGCAAGGGATTATAGATTGTTATTTCTTTGAGGGCGATAAAATAACACTCTTAGATTACAAAACAGACAAAAATACCATAGCTGAAAACATTATAAAACGTTATAGCCCGCAAATGGATATCTATGCGATGGCACTTAGGCAAAAATATTTTTCAGAAATTTACGAAAAAGTTATTTACTTATTTTCAAATAATGATATAATAGTATTACCTTAGAAAAAATTGAAGGGACTGGCAATACAATGAGAGAGAAAAAAAGACGCACATATAGTGCACATAAGGAAAAAACAAAAAGCAACAAAATTTTAACGGTAATGGGTACAATTGTAGGCTTGATATTGATTTTTTTGATAGCATTTTTAATTGCGCTCAGCATTTTTAATCCGCGAACAAAATCGCCTGAGGTGACGCCTACACCGTCTTTTGAGGCAAATGTGCCTTCGACACCAACACCCGTAAATGGTGTTCCGACAGAAACACCTGACGAAACGCCGGAGGAAACAGAGGAACCATCCGAAACCGAGTCTCCGCGTCCGACAGAGAGCACACGTCCAACAAATACGTCTCGGCCGACAGAAAGTGCACGTCCGACAAAGACACCTCGCCCGACGGAAAGTGCACGTCCTACACAAACACCGCAAAGGACACAGACGCCGACAATGGCTCCCACGAAAAAGCCATCCACGCCTGCGCCGACGGTTGATCCCGATAAGGTGTCAGACACAGGACTGTAAGATACATTCAATTTTGAAAGGAGATATAAAAATGGAATTTGATACCCTACAGGTGCATGCCGGTTTCCATGGAGACCCGGAAAGTAAGTCTGTTGTTGCACCGATTTACCAGACCACAGCATACACATTTGATAGCGCAAAACACGCCGCGGATTTGTTTTCCTTGGATGTTCCCGGTAACATTTATACAAGATTAAATAACCCCACCAACGCAATTTTAGAGGAACGCGTTGCATCACTTGAGGGTGGTGTTGGGGCAGTTGCCTTTTCATCCGGTCAATCGGCGATTACAATCGGTCTTTTAAATTTGGCACAGTGTGGTGATAATATTATCGCCTCCACTGCGCTTTATGGTGGTACATATAACTTATTTGTACATACCTTTGCTAAAATGGGAATCACAGTAAAACTTGTCGATATAGATGATTTGCAGGCTGTCCAAAACGCAATCGATGATCGTACAAAATGTATTTACACGGAAATAGTCGGCAATCCGGGCGGCAACGTACCTGATTTATGTGCATTGGCAGATCTTGCCCATGAAAATGGTATACCGCTTATGGTTGACAATACTTTTGCAACGCCATATCTTTGTCGTCCAATCGAATTTGGTGCAGATATAATTGTGCATTCCGCAACAAAATTCTTGGGTGGACACGGAAACAGTATGGCAGGTGTTTTGGTGGATAGCGGTAAATTTGACTGGGAAAAATCAGGTCGTTTTCCGGGCCTTGTAGAGCCTGATCCAAGCTACCACGATATTCAGTATTTTAAAACTTTTGGTGAGAGTGCATATATCATAAAAGCACGCGTGCAGCTCCTTCGTGACATCGGGTGCTGTCTAAGTCCCTTTAATGCATTCTTAATTTTACAAGGGATTGAAACGTTATCTCTTCGCATGCAAAAACATGTGGAAAATGCAAAACGCGTTGCAAAGTTCCTTCAGGAAAGCGACAAGGTTTCCTGGGTAAAATATCCGAGCCTTCCGGGTGATGCTTATTACGAACGTGCTCAAAAATATCTGCCGAAGGGTGCAGGCAGCGTTTTCAGCTTTGGTCTTAAGGGTGGGTATGCATCTTGCGTCAAGGCTTTGGAAAGCGTCAAGCTTTTCTTCCATGTTACAAATCTTGGGGATGTTCGCTCGATTATTACACATCCTGCAAGCACAACGCATTCGCAGCTTACCACAGAGCAGCGTGCTGAAAGTGGAATTGCAGATGAGATGATTCGTCTTTCCATTGGCATCGAAGATGCCGCTGATATTATAGAAGACCTTCGTACGGCAATCGGAGATTAAGTAAAGGAGAGGACACGAATGTATAAGAGAGTAATGCTTAAAATTAGTGGAGAAGCCTTAGCGGGTGACGCTGGCTTTGGTCTTGATTTTGATACCATAAGCGCCATCGCGGAAACAGTATCAGAGTGCGTGAAAGAAGGCTTTGAAATCGCTTTGGTTGTTGGTGGCGGTAACTTTTGGCGTGGCAGAAGCGGTCAAAAAATGGATAGGACACGCGCAGACCATATGGGCATGCTTGCAACTGTAATCAACGCTCTTGCACTGCAGGATTCCTTAGGCGCTGTAGGCGTGGATACACGCGTGCAAACAGGTATTGAAATGCGCCAAATTGCAGAGCCGTATATTCGCGGGCGTGCAGATCGTCATCTGCAAAAGGGACGTGTTGTTATCTTTGGTTGCGGCACAGGAAATCCATACTTTTCGACAGATACGGCAGCAGCGCTTCGCGCAGCGGAAATTGGAGCAGAAATTATATTACTTGCCAAAAAAGTAGACGGCGTATACGACAAAGACCCCCATCAGTTTGATGATGCTGTAAAATATGATAAATTGTCATACATAGACGTATTGAATCAAGGACTGGGCGTTATGGATTCTACGGCTACATCTCTTTGCATGGATAATAAGATTCCGATTCGTGTGTTTGGCTTAGAAGATCCAAAAAATATTTTACGCGCGATGCGCGGCGAAAATATCGGTACAATTGTTGAATAATTTTTAAGGAGGATTTTTGAAATGGCAGCATTAGGTGAATACGAAAAGAAAATGGATAAAGCAATTGCATATTTATTAGAGGAATTTGCAAGCATACGCGCAGGTCGTGCGAGTGCAGCAGTGCTTGACAGAGTTATGGTTGATTATTATGGTACGCCGACACCCATCAATCAAATGGCAACCATAAGCTCACCCGATCCGCACATGCTTACAATTCAGCCTTGGGATGCAAACGTATTAAAAGATATCGAAAAAGCAATTTTAAAGAGCGAACTTGGCATTACGCCGACCAATGATGGAAAATCGGTTCGCCTTGCGTTTCCGCCTTTGACAGAAGAAAGAAGAAAAGAGCTTGTAAAGTCAATTTCTAAAAAAGCCGAAGAAGCAAAGGTTGCAGTTCGTAACATCCGTCGTGATGCGATGGATGCTGTCAAAAAGCAGGAAAAAAATGGTGAAATCACCGAAGATGATATGAAGTCTATTGAAAAAGACATCCAAAAGCTTACAGACCAATATACAAAGCGTGTGGATGATGAAGCAAAGAAAAAAGAAAAAGAGATTTTAGCTATATGAAAATCATAGGTAAAAAGCCATTGCAGAAAGAAAATCTGCCACAGCATGTTGCCATCATTATGGATGGGAACGGTCGTTGGGCCAAACGGCGTGGACTGCCTCGCAGTGCAGCGCATGCACGCGGCGCTGATAATTTTAAGAAAATCGTTCGATTTTGTGGTGAAATCGGTATTTCCTACCTGACTGTATATGCATTTTCTACGGAAAACTGGGCAAGACCGCAAGAAGAGGTTGGAGCACTCATGCGCCTCTTGGAGGAATATCTTGAAAGAGCGTATACGGAGCTTGATGACCGTGTGCGCGTCCGCATTATTGGCGAAAGAGATATGCTTTCGCCGATTATGCTTGATAAGGTAGAAAAGTTAGAGGAATATACAAAAGACAGAACCGGTATGATTTTAAATATTGCACTCAGCTATGGCGGCCGACAGGAGATTCTGCATGCAGTGCGTGCATGTGCAAAAGAAGTGCAGGAAGGAAAACTTTCTCCCGATGATATCTGTGAGGAAACAATCTACCCACGCATTTATACAAAGGATCAGCCTGACCCCGATTTGATTATTCGCCCAAGCGGTGAAAAAAGAATCAGTAATTTTATGCTCTGGCAATGTGCCTATGCGGAGTTTTGGTATTCGGATATATTATGGCCGTCATTTCGTCCAAAGCATCTTCTGGAGGCAATTGCGTCTTATCAAAAGCGTAACAGAAGGTTTGGCGGTGTTTAATAAAGAGGTACTTATGTTAAAAACAAGAATTATATCAGGTGTGATTGGTGCACTACTTCTTATTTTAATTGTGCTTTTTGGTGCTTTACCACTACGCATAGCTGTTACACTCGTATCACTATGTATGCTTTTTGAATTGTTTCGTGCAGTGTCATTACATAAAAATCAATTACTTTTTATTCCGTCTGCAATATATGTGATACTCGTTTCATCCGCCTTAGCTATGCCTTTCATCGGTATGGTGACGTTTGTTTTTCTCGCTGTTTTATTTGTTATTTTTTTGTTTAAAATGAAAACAATGCAGATTACAGAAGTCGGCCTTGCACTTTTGTTTTCGATGTTTATTGGTTTATTTATGGGCTGTATTTCTGAAGTACGCCTTATGGATGCAGGAGAATACATTGTTTGGCTGATATTTATCGGGGCGTGGGCGAGTGACATTTTTGCATTTACATTTGGTATGCTTTTCGGGAAACACAAGTTGATCCCCCACGTAAGCCCTAAAAAGACTATAGAAGGTGCAATTGGCGGCGTTGCGGGTACGGCACTGGTATCTTTTTTATTCGGCATCTATATGAAAGAAATAACAGGTATTGAACCATACTGGTTTTTAGGTATTGGTGCATTATCCTCTGTATGCGGACAAATCGGAGATCTTACAGCCTCTGCCATAAAACGCCAGTATGCTATCAAAGATTATGGCAATATTATGCCGGGACATGGTGGCTTTATGGACCGATTTGACAGTATTTTGTTCGTCGCACCTGTCATTCTATTTATTTTAAAAGTACTACTTTAGGGTTAGAAGGGATACACATTGAAAAAAATATCCATTTTAGGTTCCACAGGGTCTATCGGAAAACAAACCCTGGAGGTCATAGAAAAACAAAAGGATGCATATGAGGTTAAAGCGCTTGCTGTTGCCTCTAATATCGCACTTTTAGAAGAACAAATTCGCAAATTCCACCCGGAAATGGTTGCAGTATTTCATGAAGAACATGTAAACACATTGCGGGAAAATATAAAAGACATGAACACAAAAGTATACGGCGGTATGGATGGTGTTCGCGAAGTAGCCGCAAAAAGCGGTGCAGATATTACCGTGACGGCAATGGTTGGCAGTATTGGTATTATGCCAACACTGGATGCCATCTCAGCGGGTAGCGACATAGCGCTTGCCAATAAAGAAACAATGGTTTGCGCGGGTGATATTGTGCGTGCGGCGGCAAAAGAAAAAAATGTACGCATTATTCCCGTCGATAGTGAACACAGCGCTATTTTTCAATGCATTGGTTCACAAGAAAAAGCAGTAAAACGTATTCTTTTAACTGCATCAGGCGGTCCTTTTTGGGGTAAAAGTCGAGAAGAACTCGCGAGAGCTACGGTGTCGGATGCACTGAAGCATCCAAACTGGGATATGGGTGCAAAAATTACAATTGACAGCGCAACAATGATGAATAAAGGTCTTGAGGTTTTGGAGGCCGTGCAACTCTTTGGGGTTCGTGCGGAACAAATTGAGGTCTTGGTACATCGCCAAAGCATCGTACATTCCATGGTAGAGTTTGCGGATAATGCTATAATTGCGCAGCTCGGCACGCCGGATATGCGTGTGCCGATTGCCTATGCGCTTTCTTATCCCAATCGATTTGAAACGCCTGCGGAAAGCTTAGACTTTACAAAAGTTTCCACACTGACATTTGAAAAACCCGATTTAGAAACATTTGGTTGCCTTCGCCTTGGATTTCTAGCTGCAAAATGCGGTGGCAGCATGACAACCGTGTATAGCAGTGCAGGGGAAGAAGCGGTTTCAAGGTTTATGCAAGGCAAGTGTGGATTTTTGGATATTGAAGTGCTTGTTGAAAGTGCTATGAAAAACCATAAAACGGTAATAAATCCAAGTCTTTCGTGTATAATAGATACAGACCGATGGGCACGTGAATTCGTGGCATCACTATGATTGCGGAAGGAATAGATGCATGTATATTTTACTGGGAATACTAATTTTTGGATTGTTAATTTTTGTGCATGAAGCAGGGCACTTTCTTGCAGCAAAACTTTTCAATATAAAAATTCATGAGTTTTCTATCGGCATGGGGCCTGCCATTTTAAAGAAAAAAAGGGGCGAAGTGGAATACGCATTGCGTGCGCTTCCAATTGGTGGCTACGTTAAGCTGGAGGGTGAAGATACTGCATCGGAAGATGCACGCGCATTTAATAATCAAAAACCGTTTAAGAGAATACTTGTCCTTTTAGCGGGCGGCCTTATGAATATTCTTGCAGGCTTTCTTTTATTCGTATTATTATTTTCATTGGTGACACAAATCTCCGTTCCGATTATTGATTCAGTACTACCGGATTCACCTGCTGCGATGGCAGGTTTATGTGCGGGCGATAAAATTATATCTATAGACGGAAAAACGGTGCATATACAAAATGATGTAACACTTTCCCTTATGGAAAGCCGCGGGGAAGAAGTACAGATTGAGATTGACAGAAGCGGGACAAAACAATCTTTTTCTGTAATTCCGAAAAAAGAGGCGCATGGATATGTTTTGGGTTTTTATCCGCGTGTAGAGAACATGACGCCAAAGCTTTGTGTAAAAACCGCGTTTTATAATACTTTTTTCGTGGTCAGATTGGTGTATTATTCTCTTGGGGAAATGATCACAGGCAGGGTGCAACTCGCTGATATGGCAGGTCCTGTCGGGATTGTAAATGAGATGAGTGATGCAGCAAAATCTACGATGCCATTTGAAAATATCTTAAATCTTATGGGATTGATTGCTGTAAATCTCGGTGTTATGAATTTGTTACCATTACCCGCCCTGGATGGTGGAAGAATCTTTTTTATACTGGTTGAAATGATAAGGAGAAAGCCAATAAAACCCGAACATGAAGGCATTGTACACGCGATAGGCCTTGCACTTTTATTTGTTTTGATGGCTTTAATTACTTTTTCAGATATAACAAAATTATTTGCATAGTGAGGGGAAAAGATGAGAAAAAATGCAAGAGAAGATGCTTTTAGAATACTGTTTGAGCAACTCGTAAACGAGGGCAGTGCTGACGAAAAATTAGAAAGATACTTTTCTGCCTTGGAAGAAAAAGCAGACGAGGAGGATAAATTTTATATCAATAAACCCGTCGGTGTGGATAACGACTATATTCGTCAAGTGGTTTCGGGTGTAGAAGAAAACATCGAAATCATCAATAAGCATATTGAAGAAAACTTGATGGGCTGGGAATTTGATCGTGTTTCAAAAATCAGCATTGCTGTTTTGCGTCTTGCTATCTTTGAAATTTTATATATGGATGATATTCCCGCACAGGTTTCGGCCAATGAAGCTGTTACGATTGCAAAAAAATATGATTGCCCGAGTGCAGGCTCCTTTGTAAATGGCGTTTTAGGTAAGGTTATTGGTGAATAAAATGGAAAAAAGAATTGTAACTGTCAGCCAGGTCAATACATACATTAAAAATACATTAGACAGTGACATGCTTTTACAAAACATCTGGATACAAGGCGAGATATCAAATTTTAAACTCCATTACTCGGGGCACATGTATATGAGCCTTAAGGACAAAGATGGTGTTTTACGCGCTGTCATGTTTCGTGGTGAGAATGTTTCTCTTCCATTTCGGCCTGAAAACGGGATGCAGGTCATCGCACATGGCAGAATCAGTGCTTACACACGTGATGGCGCATATCAGCTTTATATTGACATGATGGAACCTGCAGGTGCAGGCGCTTTATATATGGCTTTTGAACAAATGAAGGCGCGTCTTGCCGCGGAAGGGCTTTTTGATGAAGATAAAAAGAAAGCCATACCACGCTTCCCGTCGCGCGTCGGTGTAGTAACAAGTGGAACAGGTGCGGCTCTGCAGGATATTTTAAATATATTAAGCCGTCGATGGAAGCCTGCTACGGTTATTGTAGCACCAGTCCTTGTGCAGGGTGAGGGCGCATCCACGCAAATTGCCAATGCAATAGAGGCCTTTAATGCTAAAAAAGCGGCAGATGTTCTAATTGTCGGACGTGGCGGCGGCTCAATCGAAGATTTATGGGCATTCAATGAAGAAATTACTGCACGTGCAGTAGCAAAGTCTGAAATTCCTATTATTTCTGCAGTTGGGCATGAAACGGACTTTACGATTTGTGATTTTGTTGCAGATTTACGTGCGCCTACCCCGTCTGCAGCGGCAGAACTTGCGGTGCCCGATGCTTCTGAGATTGCAGAAAAACTGAAAAATACAACATCGCGTCTCTCTACGCTTATAACCTTGAAAATGAAAACAAAGCAAGATGCTCTTAAAATGCAGAAAACACGTCTTGGCACTTTGGAGCATCGCATAGATGACCTGAGATTTACAATAGATAAAACAACAAATCGTATGGAACATGCGATGGATATAAAGCTTGGAACTGTAAATTCTTCCTTAGCTTCACTTACAAGGGCGCTGGATGCCCTAAGCCCGCTTAAGGTACTGTCACGCGGTTATACGCACGCGGTGAAGGAAAATGATGCTGTAAAAAGCATCAATCAAGTTTCCGTGGGCGATACCATACAATTACATCTTGCAGATGGAAGCGCAGACTGTGAGGTGCTGTCCATTCGAGGGAGGGAATAATATGTCATTTGAAGAATCGGTAGATGCATTGGAAAAAATCGTAAAAGCACTCGAAAGTGGCGATTTACCAATTGAAAAATCCATTGAAGAATTTGAGAAGGGAATAAAACTCGTCAAGGAATGTCAAAAATTACTGGACAAAGCACAAAAACAAGTGAAAACCTTGATGGATGAAAATACAAACGATGAAAAATAAGATTAACACATACTTAGAAAACTTAATCACAGAGGAAGGCATTTTATATGATGCAATGCGGTATAGCCTTTGTGCGGGTGGAAAACGGCTTCGCCCGCATATTGCAATGCTTGCGGCAGAAGCAATGGGGGCAGACCCTATGATTGCGCTCCCTTACGGCGCAGCAGTTGAATGTATTCATACATATTCGCTCATTCACGATGACCTTCCGTGCATGGATGATGACGACCTTCGTCGCGGCAAACCTACCTGTCACAAAAAATTTGGTGAAGCAGTTGCACTTTTGGCAGGGGACGGCCTTTTGACGATGGCATTTACTGTCATAGCATCTGCACCGCTTTCTGCATCACAAAACATCATGGCATCCAAGGTTTTGGCGCATTATGCAGGGGCAAGCGGCATGGTACAAGGGCAAGTACTTGATATGACACTTCAGAAAAATGACGCAGAGGCTATCATGGAAATGTATCGGCACAAAACAGGCGGTCTCTTTCGTGCCAGCGCAGCACTTGGCGCTATCGCGGCAGGCGGCGTAGGCACCGAATTTGATGTGTTTGCGAAAAATTTAGGTGCAGCATTCCAAATTCAAGATGACATCTTAGACGTAACCGCTACAACAGAAGTGCTTGGAAAGCCAGTCAACAGTGATGCAAAGAATGACAAAAATACAATTGTTTCCATTTATGGTATTCAAAAAGCAAAAGAAATGGTGCATACATTTACAGATGCCGCAATAGAATCTCTTTTACCATTCGGAGAAAAGGGAGCAGCACTTCGTGCGCTTGCAGTCAATCTTATTGAA
>JAZNLF010000070.1:0-9426 GCA_045578945.1 Clostridia bacterium
CGCGCTTATATTTTTGAGCATCTTGTTTACGGGGCTTGATGTATACGATAAGCTTGCAAAGTATGCGGGGGCAGGCACGATTGTGCCGATTACGGGCTTTGCCAATGCGATTGCATCGCCCGCCATTGAATTTAAAACAGAAGGGTATATTTTGGGCGTTGGTGCAAAAATGTTTGTGGTGGCAGGCCCTGTGATTACCTATGGTATTGTATCTGCCGTCATTGCAGGCGTTATACAATATCTGTTTTTGCAGTAGGAGGCGACGTATGACAAAGAGATTAGGCGGACAGACCGTTGTATTTACAAATAAGCCTTCTATACTCGGCTGTGGTGTTGTAGTCGGGAAAAAGGAAGGGGAAGGCCCTTTGGGGGCTTCCTTTAAAATGGTGGAGGAGGACCCGTTTTTAGGGCAGGAATCGTGGGAAAAGGCAGAGAGCATGCTGGTAAACAAAGCCGTTACCGCGTGTCTTACAAATAGTAATATTGCTGCCACGGACGTAAATTATCTTGTGGCGGGCGATCTTTTAAATCAATGCACGGCATCCTCCTTTGGCGTGCGTGAGCTGGGCGTGCCATATCTTGGTATATATGGCGCATGCTCGACCATGGCGGAGGGGCTTACCATAGCAGCTATGCTGGTGGATGGAGAATATGCGGGCAAAGTCATTGCGGCAGCGGGCAGCCATTTTTGCTCTGCAGAAAAACAGTACCGCTTTCCGCTTGAATACGGCGGGCAAAGGCCGCCGAGCGCACAATGGACGGTGACGGGATGCGGCGCCGTGGCGCTTGGCCATGGCACGGGGATATGCGTCACACATGCGACAACGGGGCGCATTACGGATATGGGCGTGCATGATGCAAATAGTATGGGCGCCGCTATGGCACCTGCATTTGCAGAAACGGTCAAGGCGCATTTTGACGATACGGGGCGCACGCCTTCTGATTATGATTTGATTTTGTCGGGAGATTTAGGTGCCATCGGTAAGGAAATCGCCGAGGACCTTTTGAAAAAGGCGGGCGTGGGCACCATGCGAAATTACAAGGATTGCGGCATGATGATTTTTGACAGTAAAAAGCAGGATACACATGCGGGCGGAAGCGGCTGCGGTTGCAGCGCCTCCGTGTTATGCGGCCATATTCTGCCCGAGATGCAAGCGAAAAAATTAAAGCGTGTGCTTTTTGTTGCAACGGGTGCGCTCCTGTCCCCGACAACCACCTTGCAGGGGGAAAGCATCCCGTCCATCGCACACGCCGTAGCGCTTGAAGTATGTGAGTAAAATCATGTAAAAAGTGTATCTGATTCGATTGCATCTGCCGCTTTGCCCGTGGCAATAAAGGTATAAATGCTGCGCAAAAGCGTGATGCAAAGGAAGCGACATTCGTCAGACTCTTCTTTGGAAAGTCCCAAACGAGAGAAATGGGCTATTTTATTTCGTGCGGCACTTATGGTTGCAAGCATCCGAAAAAGTGTTTTTTGTGCATCGGAATCAAATGCGCCGAAAATACCGAAATATTTTGCAAATTTATCGCTGAAATGGACGATAATTCTGCCGTTATCTACGATGTTTATAGGCTCTAGGAGCGGCATATCGGAAGTGTTGCCTTCCGTAAAAAGCTTTGCCAAAAACTGCAGAGAGGCAGCAGAAATATCGTGAATCAATGTTTTTTCATCAAAAAGCTGCGTTTGCCGATACCAGACGGCATGCGCAGTTATTTTTTTAAGCTCGAGCGGGGAATCGATGCGTGTTACAATCGAGATACGGCCGCGGTTTTGCCTGCACACGATATAGCGGCGCCGTCCGCCCTCGTCATAGGGCATGACAAAATCAGAAGCGGGCGCTCTGCCGCGCAGCTTTAAAAGCAGGGTTTCATTCCAGTTTTTGTCCGCTTTTAAAAGCTCCGATTTCGTAATATCGCGAAGTGTATGTACAAGACCTGTTAAAATATCGCGCGTGTCATGAATACTGTCGAGATTATACGTATAAAGATAATCCACAAAAAGATGCGAAATGGTAACATACACATAGGTTTTATCATCTTTTGCATATAAAAATCTGCCGTCATCATAAGTAAAGCGGCTGTCCTTCGGCAGTTTTTCAATATAGCCAAGCGCAATAAAGCTTTCAATCATGTCTCTGTAATCGGCTGAAACACCAAAGTAACATTTTACGATATGGGAGAAGCTGCGATTATTTTTTTTCTCCTCTTCCTTCATAAAGTCCGTAATATCCATAAAATGGTTATTGAATATCGACTGCGCTTCCCGATACAGCTCCATCACAGAATATGCGCCCGCACCTTTTATCAGCGCATTGCCGAGGACAGTTAAAAGAAGCGGACTTCTGCCGCAAAAACGAAGGAGATTTTGATTATCTTCCTCGGAAAGCGGCAAGACGCCTGCGTCTTTGAGTACATCATAGTAAAGCTCCATATCTGCCTCGCCAAAGCAATGCAGAAGATAGGGCGAAAAAGGATTTACCTGGCGCGTGTATTCGCTGAGAATATAGGAAATATGCGGTCTTGCGGCAATAATACATGAAAAAAGAAGAGAATCCTCCAGCAAAATTTTTGCAAAGGAAATATATTCTGCCTCTGTCCAGCATTCGCCTGCACGCTCAAATTCATCGAGCAAAACCACAACTTTTCGTCCAAGCCGTGTGGTTTCAAAAAGAAGCGTTTTAAGCGTATTCAAAAGCGTATCCGCGGGGGTGTCAGCCTCTATTTCGGGCATGTTGTCAAGAAAAGCATCCATTTCGGGGATGTCTTCCAGCGCACGGGAAAGACGCAGAAGGATTCTTACCATATCATAGGCAAAACCGTTTTTCACAAGTGTGACCGATGCCACAATGGTATCCTCCGTTTTGAGCGTTTTTTCAAGCTTTCGCAGCACAGAGGATTTGCCGACGTGCGGCATGCCATGCACGGCAACATGCCGCGCACCCGGAAAAAGGGCGGCGGCAGTAAGGTCTTTTAAGACATCTTCTCTGCCGATAAAGGCATCACCTTCTACAATACCGATATTGCGCTCTATATGTGAAAAGGGGTTCATGCAAAATCTCCCTCCAAAGATGTGTTGGAAAAAATATTAAAAAGCGGGGAAGAGCCTGCAGGCAGTTTTGTGATTTCGAAGACGGGCTTTGCACCCGCAATAATACAGGAGAATGACGGCAGGGTATTAATCGCTTCGCGAAGCCATCCGCAGGCGTTGCTGTGCCAGTATGCGGGTGCGGCATCAAAATGCGTCAATACCAAAACGATATGCACGTCCGTTTTCGTATAATCGTCTAAAATGCACTCGATTTCAAGGCAAGCGGATTTTTCATCGGTTGCCCTTTGTATTCTGCGTGCGGATATAGAAATATCGTCATCCTTTGCACGCGGGTCCTCCGCGAGAGATAAAAGGATGTGCCGAAAAAGTGCGGCTGTGTCCGAAAAGCGCGCGGTATCGACAAAGAAAAAACGAACGTGCGACGGCGCGGAGGCGGCTGCCTCCTGCAAGCCGTTCGTGAACGCGTCCTGCACCGCCTCGGAAGGATTATAGACGGAGCGCGCAAAGTGCGTTCTTTGCGCGGCGTCCTCCAAAATTGTTTTTAAAAGCTTTGCTGTTTTCATAAAAGCCCCCTATAGAGTCTGTACGCGATTTCATAGTATAGGTCAATGTAAATCCGTACTGTATCTGCCCCGTCATCGCTGACGAGAACACCTCTTGCAATCAATGTATTAAAGCGCTCCTGGAATATCGCCGCATCCATGCCCGATAAACTGTTTCGAAGGGCATCGACAGTAACCATGTGGCTTTCTCTGTCTGCAAGCTTTACGACCTCATGCAAAATCGCAAGGTTATCATCCCGCACCTGGTCATTTTTAATGCGTTTTATGTCGGGCGCAAATTCTTCCACACTGTCACTTTCATTAAAGGGATTATAAAGGGAATTAAAGTAGCGCGCCTCAACCGTGCCGGGGTCCATGCTGTCCTTTGTAATCATGCGATTGATGGTTTCCAAAATGACAGCCTTGGTGATATACAGTTTCTTTTCCTCGTTTACATATTCTATCATAGACTCGCAAAACTGCTTTAATAAAAAGGCATTACCGCGTGTCAGTTCATAGATGCGAGAGAGTACCTTCTCGCTTTCCGTGCCGAAATACTGGTCATCATGCACGACAAAACGCACGTATTTTTCCATATCCTCTGCCGAGAGATAATGAATACAAATCTGGTTGTCCGCTTTTTGCAAGGTGTTCGGCGCATACGTTGTCATAAGGGATGTAGTATGCTCGCCGCCCGCGGTGATGGCTAAAAGATTACAGTTATGGATAAACTCCGTCCATCTTGCGGGGAAGCGGTCTTTTACATTGCCGCGAATAATGGCCTGATAGATTTCCGTAAACTCGTCCACCAAAAGGACAAGTCTTGCGTCAGAGCGTATGGCTGCAGCACCATCCGCAAAATCAATTAAAAATTCCTGCATTTTATTCCAGCTCATCGCATCGGGGAAGTTATATTCTTCTTCAAGGCGCTCATATACTTCCGAAAACGGCGTTCTGCGAACGGCACGCCAGAGCATGTCACAGACTTTCTGGGCAAAGGCAGTTTCAAAATCCGTTTCGTCACTGCTGGCGCAGTTCATGTTAATAATAATCGCGGAATCGGGGTACTGATGCTCGAGGCGGTTTCGAATGGAATTTAATACTGTGGATTTCCCGACGCGCCATTCCCCGTAAAGGCTTACCCAGCGGGAACGCTCGATAAGACGCATTTCGCCGCTTTCCGTGTCGCGAATGGTGATGCCCGAAATGGCCTGTTCAATTTCGCGTTCTCTGTTTTTTAAGATTTCGCGGACATGGGGATTGTCATACGTCATATTCGCGTCATTTGGGAAAAGCTTTATAAAGCTATCGTCAATGGGTGCACGTGCCCCCTCTGCCAGTATGGGAATATCTATGGACTGATATTCGTTATTGCCCGAGGGCGAATACGCGCGGCGGTATTCTTCGGTACAGACGGCGCTGCGTCTGTTGTAGCGGCCCCGTCTGGATTCCTCGTATTTTACGTCCGCAATATAGTCATAGCTGACGCGGGCCTCGAGCGTAATCAGCTTTGTTTCGGGGTCCGTTAAACGAAGCGGGAAAGTAAAGCTTTGCGTGTCATTCCCGCTTGTAATTTCGGGAATGGGCGGAATCTCACCCACAACGGTAAAGGAATCATTTTTTTGAATTTCAAGGCGGACGTTCATGGCGTTTTGCCCGTGGTTGACGCTGCCGCCAATCGGGACCGTAATCATAATAGCCTGCCCCTCATCCTTGTTTTTCGGCTGCGGCACAGCGTCACATTCCAAAAAGCGAAGCACGGGACGCGTGGTCTGACAAAGCTGGCGATACGTGTCACGAAGTAGTGCGGAAAGCTCTAAAAACTTAGGCAGGAAAACGGCGTCAGCCATGGAGGAGGGCTTTCGTTGTATGCCTTCAATCATTTCGCCAACGCGTGCCATAGCGGTACGCAAAAGGCCCGATTTGGCTTTAAAGCCGCGCTGGGCGGTATAGGTGGACGTACTTTCAAGCACCTTATAAAGCTTTTGGGCACAATCTGCATCCAAAGAAAGCCAGGGCGTGTATTGTTCATCCTTTAAAACGAGTAATAAGTTTTTGGAATACGGCTCCACCGCTAATTTTTTCGTTGTTTTCACGGCGGATATAAGGCCGCGGAAGTTTTCGGTAATGGCGCGGTTAATCTTTGCGGCTACGGCTTCTCTTGTCACTTCCTCGGGCGTTTTATCCGAAAGAATACCATCCAGCGCAGCGGCGTAGCGTTCCACAAAAGGCAGAAGTGCGTCCGAACCAAAGAGAATATCCAGTACAAATGTGGACGCCGCGGTGTTTTTGGCAAAGAGCAGAATACTGTCATACAAAAAGCGGTTTATATCAATTTCGCCCCCATGGCGTGACAGTAATTCTTCGAGCGAAAGGTTATTTTCGAGCTGCTTTCGCATCATGCCATGTGTGCCGACGTCCTTTGCAAAATACATGGCGGCAACCGTGCCTGCATTGGAACGGATGGAAAGCGCCAAGGTACAAAGGTATTGGCAGTACAGCTTTTGACGTTCGCGAAGCACGCTGTCATCAGCATTCAGCGCTTTTTGCGCGGCAAAAATGAGGGCTTCAAAGAGCCAACTGTCACGCTCATGCATATCGTTATCCGAAATCGTATAGCCGCCAAAGACAGCATCATTATAGATTTTGGCAAGCGCCCAGTACATGTCGGCCGTTTTTTCCTGCACATACAAGACTTTCTCAAGGTCACCGCGCAGCTTCGTAAGCGTTTCTTCATCAGGATTTTTTAAGCCTTCATACGCTGAAAACGCTTCACCGAGGGCGGCGGGGAGGGACACGTTAAAAAGCATGTCACTCACATAATCATTGGAGGCAATCGAGTCCATATGCGAAAGCTCGGCCTCGTCAAAATCGGACGATTCTTCCAGCGGGAGAGAGCCGCGGTTTTTGCAAATTTCAAGCTTTGCATTGACAATATTTTGCCAACCCGCAAAGCCGGATGCCTTGGCGGGGGTACGTGCAAGCACCTCGCCGAGAGCGTCCTGCCACATGTGATAACACGCTTCTGCCTCCTCGTAGTTCTTCGCGCGGAGAAGAATATCCGCTTTTTGCAGGAGCATCGTCATTTTAAAGCTGGTTTTTGAGGTCATTTGCAAAAGTGTGTTGATGCATGCTAAGTACAGCGCTTCATTTTCCGCTGAGGAGGAATCTTTATATTGCTTTTGCAAAACACGATGGCGCAGCGTGTGGTAAAATTCAGGCTCTACCTTATCCTCGTAATCGGCAATCTTTGCCATGGCTGCATCAAGAAGATTGTTTTTGAGGTATTGCGATACAGCATGATTTAAAAATGCCTCTACCGTCTGTCCTTCCAAGGGTGCAAGCGGAATATCCGCCGCTGCATCCCCTGCCGCAGCGGGCGGGGTAATTTTACCTTTTTTGACGGCGTTTAAGATGGTGATATTTCGTATATCCCCAAAGGGTGTGGATTCGTAGGAAATATAGTAATCAAATTTTCGTGTATCCATTTTGCTCGGCATATTTTGTATGGGCGTATTAAAGTAGTCGCCCTTATCGGTTTTGCCGTACTGCGATTCGTGGACAATAAAGCCGTAGCCGTCCTTTTGCACATAGGTGATAATATAGCCGAATAAAAGCTTAGGCAGCTTCTCATAATATTCGCCAAGGTCCTCCAAAACAATATTCTCATTCGGAAGATAAAAACGCTTGCGCTCGAGGCGATAGTCAAAGTTTTGCACATTCAGTGCCTCAAAATGCATTGGAATACGGATTTTTTCGGGCGTTTTTGTATAGCGCTCGCGAAGATAGCTGTCATGGTCAAGCACTAAAAAGCTATCCTCAGTCTTTCCGATTACATAAAGATTTTGCGTTTCCGTTTCCTCACAGATAATCGAAGCGGCGGAAACGCCGTTGCCTTTATTTGTGGCAATCACAGAATAGGAAACGAAGGGATGCGAGGGGAGAAGGTCAATATACTGCGGCGTTTTAAGGCCGCTTATATGAAAATGCATGTTGTTATCAATAAAGCCCATGCCATGCAATTTGTCATACGAGGTAATACGCCCGAAAATCCGCAGGGCGTGCATTTCTTCCTTCGGGATTTCCGCCACCATCTCCATGCCTTCCTTATCGCGGCAGAGTGACAATGTGGTATCACGAATTTCCGTCAAAAAGCCAAAATGGTTAACCGCATCCTCCGTGGTGACCAGGACCAGCTTCCCTAAGGCGTATGAAAGCCCCAAGTGGCAGGTCTTGAGCGTCTTAACAGAGTTGTCTTTATCAATAGAAATTTCACAGTATTCGGAAATGGGGTAGGCTTCCAAAAGCTCCATCGTCACGGCTTCACCTTGTCTTTTTGTGTAGCGCACAACGTAAATGTAATTTTTATAATCGTATGGGAAGGTTAACAAGGATTTAGCAAATTTTACATCCCCCATGTCACGCTTGCCGACGTGGAACTCTTTGCCGATAAATCCATGGGTGGATTTTTCGGACATGTCACAAAAGACAATAATGCCAACTTCTTCCTCAGAAATCGGCAATGCGGCATCTTTTTCCGCAAGGCAAACGTTTTTGGCGTAAAAGCCGCGCAGATTGACGTCAATGACAAAGGAAAAACGAACACCATCGAGCATATAGACAGCATCGGCGGGATCTTGGAGACTGCTGGATTTGCAGGTATATTTTTCGTCAATGGTACGTGTTTCAGCGTGATACTGGCCAAAATAGCGAATTTCCTCAATGTCCTGATACAAGAATTCAGGCACATCCGAAGGGATAATGGAAAAAGAAGTGTTGGTAGCAAAACAAACGGTTCCTTCATATTGTGCGCCGTCTTTTAAGGTGATTTGTACCTTGTCATTTATAACGGGGCATTTGGTGATTTCCGAAATGGTATAACCATCAAAGGGGATCGTTTCTTCTGCGTCCTTAAACTGCAGAAAATAGGCGCCCTCCTCCTGCAAAAAGGTCGCAACGCGGCGACTACCATCTCGAAAGAAATATAAAAGGGGCGTATTCAGCATTATGGGGGAATAGACATGCGCCGCTTCTTTCAGGCGCAAATCCTTCGCAACAATTTTGCCATTTTCAAAACAAAGATGGCAATACACCGAAATGTGAAACGCAATACTGTTTAAAAGGGATGCAGGCAAAGAATCATCACAATCCGATTGGCTGAATTGATACACCTTGTCAAGCTCTCCCGTTTGCAGCTTGTTTTTGTAAGAGGTTATCACACCGCCTGCGTAGAGTATATCCGAAAAAGAGGATAACGAAAACTCGGTGTCATCAATGCAAACAACGCCGGGTGCTATGACTGTCAGCATCCCTGAAATTGAGGCGCCGTCCAAAAGTGTTGCCGCCACCAAATGCTGGTGATAAAGCATAATGTTTTGCAGTAGCTCCGTATTCATAAAAAGCTTCCTTTCCTTATGTATCCTATACTATCAGTATACAATAAATGCACGAAAAAAGCAAGAAAAATGCGAAAAACAATGAAACAACGTGTCGCTGTGCAAAAAGCATCAGTTTACCTTGTTTTGCGGCGTTCCATTTAAGAATTGCCGCAGATTTTCGGCGGCAATTTTGATAAGCCGTCCGCGTGCCTCGGGCGTGGCCCACGCAATATGCGGCGTAATAATGCAATTTTTAGCGTTTAATAAGGGGTTGTCCGCCGCCATCGGCTCATGTAAAACCACATCCAGCGCCGCACCGCCGATTTTGCCGCTTTCGAGTGCATCAAAAAGGTCGTGCTCCTCTACCACGGCACCGCGCGCGGTGTTAATGAGAAAACACCCGTCCTTCATCTTCGATATCGTTTCATGACAGATCAAGCCCTCCGTTTCCGCCGTG
>JAZNLF010000071.1:0-1531 GCA_045578945.1 Clostridia bacterium
AAAATATATGCCCAAAACCCCTAAAAGTGTAATGCCCAAAGCGGAGATAATATAAAGGAAAGGCTTGTTGATTTTTTTCTGCGGCTTTAAATGCAGTTTTTTTCGAAGCGTTTGCTTTCCATCTCCGACAAGGTAGTACCCTACGTGCCCTTCTGCACCCTTTTTTTCTTTCGCTGCGGACATTGCAGTATTCGCCACGACAGTTTCGCTCGTTTTACTTTCTAAAGCCATCCGTGAGATAGTTTTTCGATAGATGGCTTTTGAGCCTTCTGTCATTTCTTTGTATGTGGAATCATTGGAAAGGATTATGTCGACGGCAGAGTGCTTTTCAAAAAGCATTTCCATATCCATATCACGTAGTGCGAGAAAAGAAAGAATGATATTCTCAAATGTAGTATGCGGCTTCGGCATACGACAAATAAATGCACCCTGCGCAAGAAGTGCAGCACGGATACAAAAAGGTAACATGCGCAAAGAATCAGAAGAAAAGGGCGTGTTTTCTTGTACTGCATCGAGCGCATCTTTTAAAGATTCCTCTTCCAGGCGAAATTCATTTTTTTTAAGGTAATTTTCCGTAAATGACAACATTACAATCGTGGCTTTTTTGATATTACGCCCGAGAAGGCGAACGTGTTTTGCAGCCATATATTCCTGCTCGATAATATAAAAGTTATCTGAAAGCCATTCGCTGTCCGCGCCTGACTTTATTTGCTTTTTTCCGAGTTTGAGATCCGTATAAAGTTTTTTAATCTGTAAGAAATTCTTTTTAAGTTTTTGTTTCATAATGCCTCCAAAATGCAGTTGTACATCGTAGTATAACCGCTTTTTATATTTAAATACAATGCGAAAACAAAAAAAGCAAATTTATGTAAAAATATGAAATTAAGGCTTGACTTACAACGCATGGTGTGATATGATTACGTACATAATGATATGGAAAGGGAGAGATTTTAAAATGGCATTGGTAACATCAAAAGAAATGTTCAAAAAAGCTTATGACGGCGGCTACGCTATCGGTGCTTTTAACGTGAACAACATGGAAATCATTCAGGGTATCACAGAGGCTGCAAAAGAAGAAAATGCTCCTTTGATTCTGCAGGTTTCCGCAGGCGCACGCAAATATGCAAATCACACATACCTCATGAAGCTGATTGAGGCTGCAATTATCGAAACAGATCTGCCCATCTGCGTTCATCTTGATCATGGTGATACATTTGAGCTTTGCAAATCCTGTATCGATGGCGGTTTCACATCCGTTATGATTGACGGTTCACACCATGACTTTGAAGAGAATATTAAATTGACAAAGCAGGTTGTTGAATACGCACATGATAAGGGCGTTGTTGTAGAAGGTGAGCTTGGCCGCTTGGCAGGTATTGAAGATGCAGTTAATGTTTCTGCAGAAGATGCTTCTTACACAGACCCTGCACAGGTTATCGAATTTGTAGAACGCACAGGTGTTGACTCTTTGGCAATTGCTATCGGTACAAGCCATGGCGCATACAAATTTAAGCCCGGTCAAAAGCCCCAG
>JAZNLF010000072.1:0-6126 GCA_045578945.1 Clostridia bacterium
AGGCTCCTCCTCCGTTCCCGCACACGTGGAAATGATGGGCCTCATCGGCATGGGCAATAACCCCATGGTTGGTGCTACGGTTGCAGTTGCAGTTGCACTCGAAGAAGCGCTGAATAAATAAGGCTTTCCAGAGGTTTTAGGATTTTTGGAAAGTTCCCTCAATTAAAATAGTATGATTTTTAGTCAGACACATCATTTTAGGGGTTGCCCTTATGATGTGTCTGATTTTTTTATTCCGTCTTTGCTCTTTTTATGGCAAATCGCACTTTACAGCTCTCCATGAAAGTGTATTTGTCTATATTTTTTGGGTGACATGCCCGTGCCATCCCTAAAGCATTTAATAAAATAGCTTGTTGATGAAAAGCCGCATTTCCAAGAAATCTGTTCAATACTGTAAGAGGTTGTTAAAAGATAGTTCTTTGCAACATTCAACCGTATTTCAGCTACATGTTTATGCAGGGATTTCCCCGTCCCCTCCTTAATGATATGGTTCAAATGATACGGGTGATAGTTAAACCTCTCCGCTATGGCAGTATTGGTCAGCTCCTGCGATGCATAATTTTCATATATATAATTTAAAACATTTTCACAAAGAAGCGAATAGCTGCTTTGTGCTGCATTACTTCGAATCAGTTCCAGCAGACATAATTTAAGAAGCGCAGATGCGTTCTCACGATAAAAACTTTGTTTATGCAGAAAATTTTCAGTACATTGTATAAGTGAAGTGCGTATCTGCGGAAGCGTCTTTACAATCGGCTCCGAAAGTAGCGCAGGCATGGAATACCTAAGCACCTTCTCCTCCAAAAAGCTTTTTTCTGTAGCCGTACCCAGTGAAGATTTCAGATGCGAATAATCGCTTACTAAATCAAAATCCATTATAACTATTTTAAAATTTTCACTATTTGAAAAGCGAAAACGATATCTCGTTCGGGGCGGAAAATAAATTGCAGTTCCATTTGAAATTTTATATTCCACTTCATTTGCAATCACATACCCATCTGCATTTTCTACAAAAAAAAGTCTGCAATCATAACAAACGCTCAATTCTCTTCTGTTCTCTAAATGGGTGTGATGCAGCCTTGCATATCGGATATGCGGGTTTAATTTCGACAAATCCATATAAAATCTCTTTTCTTTGTTTTTTTATATTTTTGCTCTCTTTTTTTATACATTTTACCATCAAAATTTGATATTGTCAATATACAGAATTTCAAAGAAGGTGTTGATATGAAATTTTCCGTAGGTTATCAGCTTCGCAAGGACTCTGATTTTATACAGAAACTTATCACATATAAACCCCACATATATGAAGTATATTTTTCCTGGGGTGATTTCCCAAACGGCAGAAACAATCAGCTGAAACGTGACGATATGCTTCCCTGGGAAGCGCAGAATAAACAGATGGAAGATTTAAAAAAGCTTTCGGATGCGGGCATAGAGCTGAATCTGTTATTTAATGCGAACTGCTACGGCAGTGATAGTCAGTCAAGAGCGTTTTTTACAAAGGTAGGAGATACCATCGACTACATAAAAAACCACTATGGCTTGGCATCTGTAACTACTACGTCCCCGCTTATTGCGAAATTTATAAAAAATAACTTTGAAAATCTGCATACAAGGGCATCTGTAAATATGGGAATTGGCAGCATTGAAGGCATGCAATATATTGCCGCGTATTTTGACAGTTTCTATATGAAGCGTGAGCTCAATCGTGATTTTGACGCCATAAAAAAACTTTATAACTGGTGCACGGAAAATGGGAAAGAATTATATCTCCTTGCAAACAGCGGATGTCTTAACAATTGCAGCGCGCATAACTTTCACGATAATTTGGTTGCCCACGAAAATGAAATCGCAAAAATGGATAACGCCTACGATTTTCAGGGAATTTGCAAAGAATTTTTAAGAAAAGAAGAAAATTACAAAGCCCTTATAGAAAATACCAATTTCATAAGGCCTGAAGATATTTACATGTATAGGCCGTATTTTAAAGCGGCAAAGCTTGCTACAAGGGTAAATCCAAGACCTGTCCGCATTCTTGAAAGTTATATAAAAGGCTCATACAGCGGGAATATATTGGAACTTTTAGAGCCTGCACATAATATTTATCCCTATATTGTAGAAAACGGCAATCCCTTAAAGCTGACAAAGCTTGATACAGACATCGCTTTTTTGGAATGAAGCGCAGAAAACAAGTAAAATAAAAGGAGGACATTTATGTTAAATCGTGCAGTAATTAAAAAAGCTGCGCTTGAAGCGGGGGCGGATGCTTGCGGTGTAGCACCCATCTCCCGATTCGAAGGCGCGCCCAAGGAAATGGATCCGAGATATCTTTTTCCGGGTGTAAAAAGTATAATCGGATTTGTTTTCAGAATACCGCGCGGCGTGCAGCGTGGCATTGAAGAGGGTACACAGTTTTATCAGTATCCGTCAATGGCATACGGCGGTATAAACGAAATCTTTGCACCTGCGGTTTTGCATCATGTAGGACGGGTTATTGAGGACGAGGGATATGAGGCCGTTGTCTACCGCAATACCGGTGCAAGAGGTGTTGTTTCCGACATGGACGGAAGTCCGGGAAATACGCTTTCGCCCGAGGAACAGATTGAGGTAAGCAAGCACGCAAAAGGAAAGACTGCGCACCACAGAAGTGTTCAGTTTACCCGTGAAGTTTCAGAGGGCAAGGTCCCGCCTGATTTACAGTTCCAGTTTCGCATTGCGGCAGTTGCCTGCGGTCTTGGTGAAATCGGATGGAGTAAGATGCTCTTAACACCCCAGTTCGGGCCGCTTCAGCGTGTGGCATTTATATTTACAGATGCCGAGTTTGATTCGTATGACGAAATGTATAACGGAGAGCCCCTTTGCAGAAAATGCGGTGCGTGTGTACGGGAATGCCCCGGCGGATGTATTCCCGCCTTAAATTCAGGGAAGACAGTTACCGTTAATTTGGCGGGCAAAACGCTTTCGTGGGGCGATATAGATATGTGGAGATGCTACGCATTCTATACCCACGGCGGAAGACACTATAACCCCTTCGTTCCAAAGGAAGTCTTTGACAAAAATGAAAACGGAAGTCTTGACCTTCTTGAAGGTGTTACAAACGATGCCAATGAAAAAGAGGTTATGAAGGTTTATACGGCTCTTGAAAAATATTTTCCAAGCTGGGTTGGCTATAACATGGCAAAATGCGGCGGTTGTATAAGAGCATGCGTATCTGTTCTCGAGAAAAAGGGCGGATGTATGGAAGGCAGATTTGAAAAACCGCTTCGCACAGGTAAGGCGTGGAGGATGGACAGATGACAGACGTTATAGACTTTAGTCATAAAGGCTTTCATACTGTTTTTAAGTCCGACGCCTGGCAGATTGCAACCATTACATATGACCAAAGTTATGCAAAAGAGAACTTTAATCATATGAAACGCCATCTGACCACTGACGAAGTATTTACACTTATAAACGGAAGCGCCATTTTGCATACTATGGAAGATGAAAAATATGTAGATATAAATGTTGAAAAAGGCAAAATCTACTGTGTCCGTAAAGGGACATGGCATTACCTTGAAATCAGCACGGATGCAACCTTAATGGTCGTGGAAAACAAGGATTTACTACCCGAGCAATCAGAAAGGATGGAGCTTTGATGCTTACTGCAGAAATAATAAAAAACAAAGCAAAAGAACTTGGTGCAGTATTGTGCGGCATTGGAGATATTAAGTATTTTGAGGGCGATGATATCCAGCGGAATCCTCTCAGCATACTCCCCAATGCAAAGTGCATAATCGGCTGTGCACTCCCCATTCCAAAGGGATTTTATAAAACTATGGAATCAGAAAGCCAGTTTTATACATATACAAGCATCGGCGTAAAATATATTGATGAAACCTTCGCTGAAATTTTTCTTTTAAAGCTTGGTAATATGATAGAAGATAATGGCTATGATGCATGTCTGCAAAGGAATGTTCCGGGCATGCGAATCAAGGGAGATAAAACGACAAACCCTGAGGTTAAAAGCACATACGAGCTTGCAAACGCAAGCCCTGTTCAAGAGGGTAAGCCTGCCCCCGATGTTATAATAGATACCAATAAGGCGGCAAGAGTGTGCGGGCTTGGAAGCGTCGGCTTACACGGAAAGGTGATAACACCCCAGTATGGCACATATCTTCGTTTCGTATATATCGTTACAGATGCACCCCTTATGTGCGACGCACCTTTTGAGGGTGAGCTTTGTGACGGATGCGGAGAATGTATGAAGGCATGCCCCGGAAATGCGATTTCAAATGACGGCTTGGATTCGTGGCAATGTAGTGTTTATTACAGAGGTGCACATAAATCAAACCCCTTTATGAAGGATGATTTCTTAAAAGATCACCCCGAAAGAAATGCAATTGTAAACGGCGAAAAGAAGTTTGACAGCGAAAGTGCCAAAGCGCTTTATCCGCATCTTCGTTTTCTTCCCGAAACACATTTTGGATACGTTCCGTGTCTTTGCGGCAAGAAATGTGAAATTGCATGCCGAAAACATTTAAAGGGGGAATCCGTATGAGAGACAAAGTGATTGCATGTGCCAAAAAATATGATGCTGATGTTGTAACCTTTACATCGGCTGATAAATTTCCTAAGGACAGTGCACTTTTTAAAATATTTCCTGAAGTAAAGACCGTGATTGGGCTTGGCTTCCGTGTGCTTCGCGGCATGTACAGAGGGGTTGAAGAGGGTACAGTATATTATCAGTACACAACGATGGGCGTTGAGAATTTAGAAGAAACAGTAATGCCCTTTGCCATGCTCGGGGTAGCATCTTTGATTGAAGAAGAAGACTTTATTGCGCTTCCGCAAAGACGTCATCAGACGATTATGAAAGAAGAGAATAGTACAAATCCCGAAGTCGACTATACAGATATATTCAGAGGGATAACAGCCGAAACACAGCTCGATTTTGAAGAAACAGCTGTAATCTGCGGCATCGGCGAAAAGGGGCTCGGCGGCAGAATCCTAAACAAGGCATACGGGCCTTTCATAAGGTACTGCTTCGTTCTTACAGATGCTGAAATTGAAGAAACGCCGAAAGAAACCTACAATCTCTGCGACGCGTGCGGAGAATGCATAAAGGCATGCCCCGGGCACGCCATTTCAAAAGATGGTGCAGTGGACCCATGGAGATGTGCCGTGTACTATAACGGGGCAAACGGAAGTAAAAATCCGTTTATGCCACCCGATGCATTTATGCATTTTGAAAACAGACTTGACATCATAAATGGTGATGCTGAGTTTGACAGCGAGGAAGCAAAAGAAATCCTTGATAATATTTATTTCTATCCGCCCGCAAAGCACTTCTACCGCACATCTATCTGCGGCAGAGCGTGTGACAGAGCGTGTTATATTCATCTCGAAGAAAAAGGTCTTTTGTCCAAAACTTTCAGAAAGAAATTCAGAAACGGTGAGGACTGGAAATTAGATACCAAACAGTTTGAAACACTTAAAAGAGAAAAAGAATGGAAATTCACAGAAAAATAAATAAGGAGGAGCTTTTTGTATGGGCAAAGATAAGATTAAAATTGCCGTTATAGGCTGTGGCAGATTCAGCCAGTTTTTTGTACCGCTTTTCAAGGCGCATCCTTCCGTCGAAGAAGTTTATGTGTGCGACTTAAAACGAGAGCGTGCAGAAGAATTTTCGCAAAGATTCGGTGTAAAGATTGTTGATAGTTTTGAAAAAGCACTTGCATCCGATAAAATCAATTCCATTGCAATCTTCACACAAAGAACATTGCACGGAAAAATGGTCATTGCATCACTCAAAGCAGGAAAGCATGTATATAGTGCCGTTCCTTGTACAACTGATATTGATGAAATTATTGAAATTAAAGAGCTTGTTGAAAAGACCAGACTTACATATTCCATGGGCGAAACAGGGTATTACAGAGCGCCTGCAATATTCTGCCGCCGCGAATTTAAGAAAGGAACATTCGGCAAATTCACATATGGAGAAGCGCATTATAACCACGATATTCGAAATATGGAACAGAGCTTCCGCAGCAGCGGCGGTGATGATTGGAAACGATTTGCAGGCGTCCCCCCTATGTTCTACCCCACGCATTCCACTTCTATGATACTCAGCACCATGCCGGG
>JAZNLF010000073.1:0-9099 GCA_045578945.1 Clostridia bacterium
ATCAATAATATTCAATGTATGAAAGCAGACGGATTTTCCGTCTGCTTTTTCTTGCTATTCCGGCTACGGAAACAGTTTTTATAAAACTTCCGCATAGTTTTATAAAAGATTAGACTTTATTTATAAAATTGTCGGCATTGATTATAAACGGATTTATAAAATTATCGGATAGGGTTTATAAAAAAATTGACTTCTTTTATAAAATAACCGACATCAATTATAAATGGTTTTATAAAAAAGCAAATATTTTTTATAAAACTTTTGACATCATTTATAAAAGTTTCAGCATCGGTTATAAAATATCAAATATAAGTTGTAACTCTGCAAAATCCACAATACCACGAACTATGCATAAAAATGTACTGTTTTTGGATAGTTGGCGATGACTTTGTAGCGTAATTTTAACAAATCAAACTTTTCCAACCGAAAATAAGTAAGAAGAAATCTGTTCTTTTCTTGACCGCAATGTAATTTTGTGGTATACTGTACTGTAGGAAATAAATGAGGAAAGGACAGATTTTTTTGCGTAGCGGTGATATTTCAATCAGTACGGAAAACATTTTTCCAATTATTAAAAAATGGCTCTATTCAGATTGCGACATTTTTCTTCGCGAGCTGGTATCTAACGCTTGTGATGCGATTACAAAAGTTCGGAAGCTTGCATCTGTCGGCGAAGCATCCTTGCCCAAAGATGAAGCATTTTCGGTAGACGTTATTCTCGACAAAGAAAATAAAACCATCACGATTTCAGATAATGGTATCGGCATGACGGAGGCAGAGCTTGAAAAATACATTACACAAATTGCGTTTTCGGGTGCAGAGGAATTTTTAGAGAAATACAAGGATAAAGAAAAAGAGGACGGCGGCATTATCGGTCACTTCGGCTTAGGCTTCTATTCAGCCTTTATGGTAGCAGACCGCGTTGACATCCAGACGCTTTCCTATCAAGATGGCGCAGAAAGTGTGTTTTGGACTTGCGACGGCGGGATGACCTATGATATTTCTGTCGGCACTAAAGAGACACGCGGCAGTGATATTATCCTGCACGTAGGCGAAGACCATGCTGAATTTTTGGAAGAGGCGCGCCTTCGTGAAATCTTAAATAAATACTGTGCATTTTTACCCTATCCCATCTACTTTAGTACAAAAGATGGCGAAAAGTCGTCCGAAAGTATCAACGACACGGCGCCACTTTGGACGAAAAAGCCGTCCGATTGTACCGACGAGGAATACAAGGCCTTTTATCACAAGGTATTTATGGATGCAAACGACCCGCTTTTTTACATTCACCTGAATGTAGAGTATCCGTTCCATTTGCAGGGTATTCTCTACTTCCCCACGCGCTCTAACGCATATGAGCCGCAGGAAGGGCAAATTAAGCTTTATAATAACCAGGTCTTTATTGCGGATAACATAAAAGAAGTCATCCCCGAATTCCTTTTACTTTTAAGAGGATGTATTGACTGTCCCGATTTACCGCTTAATGTATCCAGAAGCTTTTTGCAAAATGACGGGTATGTAAAAAAGGTGTCCGCCCACATCACAAAGAAGGTAGCGGACAAGCTTTGCGCTTTATATAACACAGAGCGCGAGAACTTTAATCATTACTGGGACGATATAAATCCCTTTATTAAATATGGTTGCTTGCGTGATGATAAATTCTATGAAAAAGTAAAGGATATTCTGATTTTAAAAACCACGAAGGATGAATATATTACGCTTTCGGAATATCTTGAAAAAGCGGAGGCAGGCGGCCATAAAAACGAAGTGTACTACGCCACAGACCTCGCTTTGCAGGGGCAGTATGTCAGCATGTTTGAAGGACAGAATCTGCCGGTTGTACACCTGCCCGCCGTAATCGACGGCGCATTCATTTCCATGATGGAAGCCAAAACCGAGGGTGTCAGATTCATGCGTATTGATGCATCCATCACGGATGCCTTAAAGGACAGCGGCGAATCCAACAAGGAAACTCTGATTGCGCTCTTTAAAGAAGCCATCGGTGACGAAAAGCTGAAAATAGACGGCGTATCTTTAAAAGCAGACGATATGCCTGCTGTCATTACCATCAATGAAGAAGCACGTCGCGTGCAGGAAATGATGCAGATGTACGGGAATACCATGCCTATGGATATGTTCCCCCTCGATGAAACGCTCGTTTTAAATCTTTCAAGCAGCGTACTGCAAAAAATTGCAGAAAAGGCCGAGAATAAAGACGAAGTCTTGCCAATATGCCTTGAAATCTACGATATTGCAAGACTTGCACAAAGACCGCTTGGCACGGAGGCACTTTCGGCATTTATTAAGAGAAGCACCCATATTATAGAAAAGGCACTTCAATAAAACATGTGTATAAGAGGACAAATGCAGATTTGTCCTCTTTGCAAATAACAAAGAAAAGGTGATTGATAATGAACAGGATGTTTGGAACAGACGGCGTACGCGGTATTGCCGGCAGTGAACTTACGCCTGAGCTTGCATTTTCGCTCGGTCAGGCAGGCGCACGCGTTCTCTCCAAGGAAACAGAGCACCCGGTTATTTTAGTCGGGAAGGATACGCGTCTTTCCGGAGATATGCTGGAAAACGCACTCATTGCAGGCATTACATCTGCCGGTGCAACCGCCATATCTCTTGGCGTTGTCCCCACCCCTGCCGTTGCATATCTTGCGCGTATGCGCAATGCCGCAGCAGGTGTTGTAATCTCCGCATCACATAACCCTGCAGAATATAACGGCATAAAGTTTTTTAGCGGTGACGGCTATAAGCTTCCCGATGCTGTTGAGGATGAAATCCAGCGCGTCATTGAATCCGGAGAGGTTTCTGCATGCACGGGTGCAGATATCGGTCGCGCATACATAGACTCGGATGCGGTCAACGACTACATGGACTATGCAGCTAAAACCATTTCCGTACGCCTTGACGGAATGCGCCTCGCGGTTGACTGCGCAAATGGCGCATCTTCAAAAATTTCACCGCGTGTTTTTGAAAATCTCGGTGCATCCGTCACAGCCATACATACTGAGCCTGATGGTCTTAACATCAACGCCAAATGCGGTTCTACGCATTTAGAGTCGCTCTGCGAACTCGTAAAAAGCGGCAATTATGACCTTGGTATTGCCTTTGACGGCGATGCTGACCGCGTTTTATTTGTCGATGAATGTGGTACACCCATAAATGGTGACGCTATGATGACAGCCTGTGCAATTCATTTAAAGGAGCAAGGCCGTCTTGCAAATAATACGCTTGTTGTTACGGTTATGAGCAACATGGGGCTTTCCATCGCATGCAAAAAGCATGGTATTTCTATCCTGCAAACTGCCGTTGGTGACCGCTATGTTCTCGAGGAGATGCTAAAGGGCGGTCATTGTATCGGCGGCGAACAATCCGGACATGTCATTTTCTCCGACCATGCCACAACGGGTGACGGCCTTATTTCTGCATTGCAGTTTTTAGAGGTTTTAAAAACAAGCGGGAAATCTGCTTCCGAGCTGGCGTCTGTCGTGAAAATTCTGCCGCAGGTTTTGGAAAATGCAGTCGTAAGTCCCGACAAAAAATATCTGTACAAAAACAATACGCTTATCTGCAATGAAATTAGCCGTATTGAAAAGAAGCTTGCGGGCTGTGGCCGCGTTCTGATTCGTCCCTCGGGTACAGAGCCGAACGTTCGCGTTATGCTGGAAGGCGATGACATTAACGTTTTAAGAGAAGAAGCAAAAGCACTTGCGGCTTTGATTGAAACAGAGATGCGGGCATAATTTAAAAAAAGGAGATTTCTTATGACACGTGCAGCAAAATTTTTCAAAGCCATAGAGTCCATCGGCGCGGATGGCGGCGTGTTTAAAAGCCATGAAAATATTTTTTATTTGAGCGGCTTTACAGGTGAGGGTACGCTGACTATCACAAAAAACCGCCGTTGTATTTTGACAGATTCACGCTACACACTCATCGCAAAGCTTGAGGCGCCTGATTTTGAAATTTTGCCGCATGATACGTCCGTTGCCGCCTGTCTTTCGGAAGCTGCTTCCATCGCCTACGAGGATATGGATATTTCCGTATTTGCTTTTGAAAAACTGAAGGATACGCTTTCTGATAAAAATATGGTCCCACTTGGTGACACAATGATTTCCTTACGCCAATACAAGGACGAAAAGGAGCTTTCAGCCATTTCCGCCGCTGTGCGTCTTGCGGACGACGCGTATGCCTACACACTCACACGCATTTGCCCAGGCATGCACGAATACGAGGTTGCCGCACTTTTAGAAGGGTACATGCGGCGCGAGGCGGGTATTCTGCCATCTTTTGAAACAGTGGCAGTATCCGGCCCGAGAAGCGCAATGCCGCATGGCACGGCATCAGACCGCATTTTGAAAAAAGGCGATTTTCTTACCATGGATTTCGGTTGCCGCATCGGCGGCTATTGCTCCGACATTACGCGTACCATCACAATCGGGAATGCCACGGACAGGCAAAAGGAAATCTATAATATTGTTTTGTACGCACAAACGCTTGCCGAAAACGCAGTAACGTGCGGCATGAATGCCAAAGACCTCGATGCGAAAGCGCGAGATGCTATCGCAAATTTCGGATACGGGGATTATTTCGGGCATGCACTCGGACACGGCGTAGGTCTTGCGATTCATGAGTATCCCACAGTTTCAACGCGCTCAAATCATACCTTGGACGTTGGCAGTGTATTTACCATAGAGCCTGGTATTTATATCCCTGATGAGGGTGGCGTGCGTATAGAGGATATGCTTTGTATGACAGAGAATGGCGCCGTTATTTTAACGCAAAGTCCCAAAACGTTAGTGGAAATCCTATAACAAAACAGAGACATTTAAAAGGATGTTTAAAAATTCGTTTTTAAGCATCCTTTTTTTATATTTCAATTTTATGGTAAATTTTTCCATTTTTATATTGATTCCTTCTTTTGCATATGCTATACTTAAATAGACTATAAAAATCGGAGGTACAACATGAAAGTTCTGTTTGCGGCTTCTGAAGCTGCACCTTTTGCAAAATCAGGCGGTCTGGGTGATGTTGCAGGCGCATTGCCATTAGCCTTAACCAAAACGCAAGGCATGGAGGTATGCGTTTTTCTGCCTTACTATCACAGTATCAAATATAACACATCCTTTTCCATAGAATACGTTTGCCATTTTACCATGCCGCTTTCGTGGCGGCAAACGTATGTAGGTGTTTTTCGCGCAATTATAAAAAATCGCGGTGTGGGTAAAAACAAGCGAAACGACATTGTATATTATTTTATTGATAACGAATACTACTTCGGGCGTGACGGCTATGGCTACGCGGATGACGGCGAGCGTTACGCATTTTTCTCCAAAGCAATTTTGGAAAGCTTATATCACATTGATTTTATGCCCGACATAATTCATTGTAACGATTGGCAGACCTCGTTTGTGCCCCTCTTTTTAAAAGCCTTTTATCAAAGAGATTGGCGTTTTTCACACATAAAAACCATGCTTTCCATTCATAATATAGAATACCAGGGCAAAGCAGATCCTTCTTTTATTCCCGAGGTGCTCGGTGTTGACCACACATGGCATGGCGCCATACTATTTGACGGCCTTGTGAATGCATTAAAAACCGGTATTGTCCTTGCCGACACGATTACAACTGTTTCGGAAACATATGCTTTTGAACTTAGGCACGCCTATTTCGCACATGGTCTTGCAGGCATTTTGGGGCAAAACGCATATAAACTTACGGGCATTATAAACGGTATTGACACCACGCTTTATAATCCTGCCACAGACAATACACTTTTTGCAAATTACAGCGCTTCAAATCTTAGCGGAAAAGCCGAGAACAAAAGATGCTTGCAAGAAAAGCTGGGACTCTGCCCTTCTCCCGAAACGCCGCTTGTCGCCATTGTTTCGCGGCTTGTAGCGCATAAGGGTATGGAGCTTTGCGAATATGTTGCGGATGAGCTTTCAGAATATAATATTCAGCTTGTCGTGCTCGGCACGGGAGACAAACGCTTCGAGGACTGCTTCCGCACGCTTGCCGCCCGCCATCCTGACAAAATTTCCGCCAATATAACATTTGATGGTGCCCTTGCAAATCAAGTGTATGCAGGCGCGGATTTTCTGCTCATGCCCTCAAAAAGTGAGCCTTGTGGCATCTCACAGCTTATCGCCATGCGCTATGGCACAATCCCGATTGTGCGTGAAACAGGCGGGCTTGTCGATACGGTACCGCCTATCAATACGGAAACAGGAGAAGGCGTCGGCTTTACTTTTAAGTGCTACAATGCACATGATATGCTTGGCGCTGTTGGGCGCGCCGCTGCATTTTATTATAATCGTCCCCTTTTGGAGCGCGTCATAAAATCTATCATGCGTATAGACCATAGCTGGAAAAAAGGCGCCGCACGCTATATCGACATATATAACTCTCTCTTTGAATAAACTGAAAAAAGAAAGGAGTGCATATATCTTTGGATATGAAAACGATTTCTGCACAGCTCGAAGAAACATGCAACCGCCATTTTGGCTCTCCCCTCTCCTCTGCCACAAGGCAACAGGCGTATAAGACGGTATGCATGGTGCTTCGCGATATACTGCTCGAGAAAAACGCGGCGTTTCGCCGCCAGTTAGATAAAGAAGAAAAAAAACAGGTCTATTATATGTCCATGGAATTTTTAGTGGGGACTTCTCTTCGCAATAATCTTTTTAATTTAGGCCTTACGGAGATTTTCTCTGACGCACTTTCCGCCGCAGGAATCAATATTTTTGACCTTTATGCCACAGAGCCCGACGCAGGTCTTGGAAACGGAGGACTGGGGCGTCTTGCCTCCTGCTATATGGATGCCGCCACTTCCCTCGGCTATCCTATGACAGGCTTTTCCATCCGCTACGAATTCGGCATCTTTAAACAAAAAATTATAGATGGCTGGCAAATGGAATTCCCCGACGACTGGCTGAACATGGGCGAAGTATGGCTGCACGCACGCCCTGACTCTGCGGTGGAAGTACGTTTTGGCGGCCATGCCGATGAATACATGGACGAAAACGGATACCATGTCGAGCATCGTGATTACACCGCCGTCACCGCCGTCCCGTATGACATGTTTATTTCGGGTTATGATACCGAGGCGGCAAACCGCCTTGTTTTGTGGAGCGCAAAATCCCAAGGGACAATTGATATGAGCGCCTTTTCACGCGGCGAATATGTAAAAGCGCTGGAGGAGAGCCCTCGTGGCGAGGTTATTTCGAAGGTGCTCTACCCAGCCGATGACCACATGGAAGGCAAAATTCTGCGCCTTCGTCAGCAGTATTTCTTCGTAAGTGCATCACTCCAAAGCATCGTAGATGCACACTTTAAAAAATACGGTCGACTGGATACACTGCCCGAAAAGGTTGCCATACACATCAACGACACACATCCTGCCCTTTGTGTACCTGAGCTTATGCGTATCCTGATGGATGTGCACGGCTTTGGCTGGGATGATGCCTATTCCATTGCAGAAAAAACGCTTTCCTATACAAACCACACCATTATGAGCGAGGCGATGGAACGCTGGAATGTAACTATGTTCCAAAACCAATTGCCGCGTATTTACCAAATTGTCGCAGAACTAAATCGCCGTCTTGTAGAAAAATTGCACACCATATATGCGGGCGATTTTGCAAAAATTGAGTATATGTCCATTATTTCGGGGCATGAAATCCGCATGGCAAATCTCTGTCTTGCGGTGTGCCACACGATAAACGGCGTTTCCCGTCTGCACAGCGACATATTAAAAGACAGCATATTCCATGACTATTATCAAATTGGTCAAGAACGATTTTGTAACGTTACAAACGGCATTGCGTACCGCCGTTGGCTTTGTCAGGCTAATCCCGAGCTTACGACGCTGATTTGTGAGCTTTGCGGTGACGGCTTTATGCGTGATGCCACAAAACTAACTGACCTTGTGCGCTATAAAGATGACGTGAATGTGCTGGAGGCATTGGAAAAAATAAAACAACACAAGAAGATTGCATTGCGTGACTACATCTCGCGTGCAAACGGCATCAATGTAGATGAAAACAGCATTTTTGATATGCAGATAAAGCGTCTGCATGAATATAAGCGCCAGCTTTTGAATGCACTTCATATTCTGCACCTGTATCGGACGATAAAGGAAAATCCGTCTCTTAGTATGGCGCCGCGCACATTCATTTTTGGTGCAAAGGCATCCTCGGGTTACTTTATGGCAAAACAAATTATTCGCCTTATCGTCGCCATTGCAAACACGGTAAATGCTGACCCTTTGATGCGCGGACGGCTCAGCGTTATATTTATTGAAGATTACAAGGTATCTTTGGCGGAGCTGATGATTCCCGCCGCCGATATTTCCGAGCAAATCTCCGTTGCAGGAAAAGAAGCTTCAGGCACGGGCAATATGAAGCTTATGATAAATGGTGCTGTCACAATCGGCACGTTAGATGGTGCAAATGTAGAAATCTGCGAGGCGGTCGGCAAAGAAAACATGTTCCTTTTTGGCATGACGGCACCCGAGGTCGAAGCACTTTGGCGACGCGGCTATGCACCGACAGAGTATCTGCGCGCAAATCCTGCGCTGCAAGGCGTCATAGAAATGCTCACAAGCGGCATATTGGGTGCACGCTTTGACGATATTGTAAATTCGCTTTTAACACCAAAAGGCGGTGCTGCAGACGCGTATATGATTCTTGCGGATTTCGCCGATTACACGCGCGCCCAAAAGGAAGTTGACATCGCTTATCAAAATAAAAAACGCTTTTTTAATATGTCCCTTGTAAACATCGCCAATGCAGGTATCTTTTCTGCTGACCGCGCGATAAAAGAGTATGCGGAAAATATTTGGCATTTGTAAAACGGGGGATGTAAAAAAGTCCAGAACGCTTTTCCTATCCCCATAAAGAGAGGAGCTGTATTTTTCACAGCTCCTCTCTTTGTTCAATGTTTTAGAATAGAAATCCCAAATCACGCAAATATTTTTCAGTTTCCGAAAATTGATAGCAAAGCGTATCGGGGCTATGGCTGTCACTCGACAATATGACGCGGCCTCCCCTATTTTTAATTTCGCAAAGCAGCGTCCTGCTTGGGTAC
>JAZNLF010000074.1:0-5359 GCA_045578945.1 Clostridia bacterium
CATGGAGGGCGGGGGATAAGGCACCCGCAATGCCGCAATTTATGATGGAAGAAGGTGCGTAATGCAGAATCATCGTTTGCGCGCACATGGCGGCAAAAACTTTACCGATGCCGCTTATCGCACATACAACGTCCTTACCGCATAAGACGCCCCGTAAAAAGGTATGCCCACCGACGTTTTCCTCATGCATATTGCAAAGCGGCAGCGCGGAAAGCTCCTTTTCCATCGCTACAATAATTCCAATCATGTATATTACTCCAAAATCAATTTAATAACGGCTTTTTTACCACGCTTTACAATCATACCATCCTCGCCGAAAGCGTCTTTTTCTGGGGTGTAATCCGCCGTAACTTTCTCGCCGTTTACAGATAAACCGCCTTGTTGCAAAAGGCGTCTGCCTTCGGATTTAGAGGGGATAAAGCCTGCACCCACAAGGATTGCCAAAAGTCCATCACCGAGTGCGTCGGCCGAAACGGTCGCCGTCGGCATATTGGCGGAAACGCCGCCACCTGAAAAGACTGCCTTTGCGGCTTCTTCTGCTTTTGTGGCTTCTTCCTCGCCGTGCACAAGCTTTGTGATTTCAAAGGCGAGGCGTGTTTTTGCCTCATTTAAGGCTTGTCCTTCCAGCTTTTCATATTCTGCAATTTCTTCCATGGGCATAAAGGTGACAAGCTTCATAAAGCGGCAAACGTCCGCATCGTCCACATTGCGCCAGTACTGGAAGAAGTCATAGGGCGAAACCTTCGCAGGGTCAAGCCACAAGGCACCGCTTGCGGTTTTGCCCATTTTTTTGCCTTCGCTATTTGTTAAAAGCGTAAATGTCATGCCGTAGACCTGTGCATTTTCTTTGCGGCGTACCAAATCTATGCCGCCTAAGATATTGCTCCATTGGTCATCGCCGCCAAGCTCAATTTTGCAGCCGTATTTTTTGTAAAGCTGCAAAAAGTCATAGCTTTGCATCAGCATATAGTTAAATTCAATAAAGGAAAGTCCTTTTTCAAGGCGTGTTTTAAAGCATTCCGCCGTGAGCATTTTGTTGACGGAGAAACAGCTGCCAATCTCACGCAAAAAAGAAATATAGTTTAAATCCATAAGCCAATCGGCGTTGTCAACCATAATGGCCTTATCGTCGGAAAAATCAACAACGGAGGAAAGCTGACGACGGAAGCAGTCACAATTATGACGGATTGTTTCCACCGTCATCATCTTACGCATATCCGTTCTGCCGGAGGGGTCCCCGACCATGCCTGTACCGCCGCCGACGAGTGCAATCGGTCTGTGCCCCGCAAGCTGCATGTGGCGCATTACGACCATCTGCAGAAAATGACCGACGTGCAAGCTGTCTGCCGTGGGGTCAAACCCAATATAAAACGTAACTTTTTCGTTCGCAAGCAGATTGCGAATTTCATCCTCATGCGTAACCTGCGCAATCAGACCACGCTCAGAAAGTGTATCAAAAACATTTTTCATGGTTTTCTTCCTTCCAATTTTTGTATTCCATGTAAGTATACCATATTTCATTTGGAAATGCAAGGGTGTTTACGCGTGTTTTTTTAAAATAACTTGACAAATCAAAAGAAATTTAGTATACTACAATTGAATATATGTTCAATTGTTAGGAGGAATACGATGGAAGCGAAGGATGTTTGCACTTTTATGCATGCACACACAGAAATTATAGATACTGTGCGTGAAGAAATGCCTGCAGATGAAATTTTATATGATTTGGCAGAGCTTTATAAGGTTTTCGGGGATACAACCCGTATTAAAATCTTATATGTACTCTTTTCAGCCGAGATGTGTGTTTGCGATATCGCGCAGCTTCTCGGTATGAGCATGTCTGCCATTTCCCATCAGTTACGCATCTTAAAACAGGCAAAGCTTGTACGCTTTCGGCGTGAGGGTAAAACTGTTTTTTATACATTGGCAGATACACATGTCCGCACAATCATCGGGCAGGGTATGGAACATATTGGCGAATAGGAGAGAGAAATATGAAAAAAACATACACGATTGAAAATATAGATTGTGCCAATTGCGCGGCAAAGGCAGAGGCACTTGTAAAAAAAGTTGCTGGCGTTAGAAATGCCACACTCAACTTCTGGATGGAGACGCTCACAATCGAAGCTTCAGACGAAAACTTTGCGGAGATTGAAAAGGAAGTGAAGGCGGCGTGTTGCCGCGCTGTAAAAAAATGTGTAGTGAAAGGGTAATATAGAATGAAGGTATGGTGGCGGCCGCTTGTATCGGCAATTTTACTGGTATGTATTTCGGCGCTGCCCGTAGAGGGCGCAGCACTTCTTTTTTTGATGTTGATTCCTTTTTTGGTGGCAGGGTATGACGTTTTGTATACAGCCTTTCGCGCTGTATTTCGCGGACAGCTTTTCGATGAAAACTTTTTAATGACGATTGCGACCATAGGGGCATTTTGCATCGGGGAATATAAAGAAGCCGTTTTTGTTATGGTGTTTTATCAGGTGGGGGAGCGATTTCAGTCCATCGCCGTCGGGAAAAGCCGCCACTTTATTAAAACGCTTCTTGCACTAAAGCCTGCGTGTGCACATGTGGAAAGGGAGGGTAAAACAGAGGATATCCCCCCTGAAAGTGTAAAAGCGGGTGACGTTCTTTTGGTGCGCCCGGGGGAAAAGGTGTCAGCGGACGGCATTGTGCTTTCGGGAGAATCGACGCTTGATATGGCGGCACTTACAGGTGAATCCCTGCCGCGCGCGGCAAAGATTGGCGATAGCGTACAAAGCGGAAGCATCAATATAGATGGTGTACTTAGAATTAAAGCTGAGAAAACATACGAAAATTCCACTGCGGCAAAAATTATAGAACTGGTGCAATCCTCTGCTGCAGCAAAGGCAAAGCCTGAGGCATTTATCACGAGATTTGCACGCGTATATACGCCGATTGTTGTTTTGCTGGCAGCGCTTCTTTGTATTGTGCCGCCGCTTTTTGGCGGCGCATTTTCCGACTGGCTGTATCGGGCACTCTCCTTTTTGGTTGTATCCTGCCCGTGTGCACTTGTGATTTCTGTACCGCTTGCATATTTTGGCGGCATCGGCGGCGGTGCAAGGCGCGGGATTTTGATTAAGGGTGCGACGTATCTCGAGAGTATGGCGAAAGCGGAAACGATTGTGTTTGATAAAACAGGCACACTTACAAAGGGTGCGTTTGGTGTGACAGAAATTTATGCGGAAACGATGCCAGAATCGGAGCTTTTAGCGCTTGCTGCGGCGGCTGAAGCGCACGTAAATCACCCGATTGCAAAGTCCGTTTGTGCTGCATACGAAAAAGAGCCGCCGAAAGCTGAGAATATACATGTGCATATTGGCGAAGGTGTTTCGGCAAAGGTTTTGGGAAAAGAAGTCCTTGTCGGGAACGCGCGACTTATGGCACGTATGGGAATCGCGGTAAAAAAGCAAAGGAAAGACGAAACAGACGTGCATGTAGCGGTTGACGGCATATGGCGCGGATATATAAAAATGCAGGACACCCTAAAGGGGGATGCAGCCGAGACAATCCGCCTTCTTAGGCGTGCAGGCGTAAAGCGCACAGTTCTTTTGACGGGAGACGGAAAAGAAACGGCAGATATGGTAGGAAATGCACTCGGTATAGACGAGGTGCATGCAAAGCTGATGCCGACTGATAAAGTATCCTACATGGAAGAATACCTCAAAAAGGCAAAAGGCACAGTCGTATATGCAGGGGACGGGATAAATGATGCACCCGTCTTAGCGCGCGCAGACGTCGGCATTGCAATGGGCGCACTGGGGACAGATGCGGCGATTGAGGCAGCGGATGTTGTTATCATGGACGATGCAATTATGAAAGTATATGAAGGAATCCGCCTTGCGAAGAAAACAAGACGGATTGTGACGGAAAATATTTTCTTTGCCATCGGCGTGAAAGCGGTCGCTTTGCTTCTGAGTGCATTCGACATAACGGATATGTGGATGGCCGTTTTTGCGGATGTAGGCGTGTCCGTTTTGGCTGTTTTAAATGCCATGCGGATGCTTGGAAAATAAAATTTATGCCGTAGTATAGTAAAACTTTAGTAGTACAGTATAGAGCTGCCGCCGATAAATTCACGCAGAATGGAGGTGGGCGGTACATACTGTGCATCAATGGGGTCAAAGTAGCTTACAAAATCTAAAAGCCGCTCTGCGTTATATTTGTGCACGGGATGCGTAAGTGCTTCGCGAAGCAGTGCTTCCGCAGGCGTACGATAGACAGAAAATTCATAGCTTAATGCGGAATTGAAAATCACATCCGCTGCATCCTCGTAGGGGAAAATGTTTTTGATTTCGCCTTTTTGTACGTCAGGCCACATATCAAAGGTGCCGACGGCATCGGTGTTGCGGAAACGACTGTCACGCAATATTCGGCGGATAAGGCGAGTATCTGTCGGCGAAATGGGATTATAGCGGTCAAATCCCAAAACTGTCAGTGCACTGCAATAGATTTTAAAGGTGCTGCGCATCGGGACGCCGAGCGTCAATTTTTCGTTTAATGCATGAATCCCTTCCACCAAAAGAATAGAGCCGTTTGGCAAGGATAGCGTGCGTCCGCGTGGTGCACGCTCACCCGTTTGAAAATCAAAGCGCGGCACTTCGACGGATTCGCCGTCAATCAGCGCAAGAAGCTGGCGGTTAAAAAGCTCGTAGTCTATTGCGTCAATATCCTCATAATTTGGCTTGCCGTTTTCATCTGAAGGTGTTTTTTCACGCCCCCAATAGTAGTCATCCAAAGAAATGGCTACAGGCTGAATGCCATTTGCACGAAGGTGCAGCATCAGGCGATTGGCAGTCGTAGTTTTGCCCGAGGAAGATGGCCCCGATATTAAAATAACCTTTTTTTGCAGAATGTCTTTTTTAATGGTGTCCGCAATCTCGGACAGACATTTTTCGTGCATAATTTCAGAAATGTTTATACATTCGCTGATGCGGCCGTCACGTATGGTGCGATTTAAATCATAGACCGTCTGCATGCCGATAACCTCGCTCCATGCGCGATAGTCGCTGATGGTCTGAATGATTTTTTTGCCGCTGTGAAACGGCTGCATTTTGTCACCGAAGGCAGGGTGCGGATAACGAAGCAAAATGCCTTCTTCAAAAGGAACCAGTTCAAAATCGGACAAATGCCCCGCATGCGGCAAAAGCGGCCCGTATACACTGTAGTAGTGTCCGCCTGCTTCAAACAGCGTCTGCGATGCGCGCGCCGTGTTTTTCAGCTGCGCGGCAGAGTCGGTATCGCCGCTTTCCGCAAAGAGGCGTATAGCCTCGCTTGTAGAAACAGTTTTTGTTGTAAGCGGAAAACATGCATCTATAAGGCGATGCATCTCATCGGAAAGCGC
>JAZNLF010000075.1:0-4650 GCA_045578945.1 Clostridia bacterium
AAGCGCTACGGAAAGACAGCGGTAACGATGTATGAAAGGACGAAATGATATGGTTAAAACAATTGGTGTATTGACAAGCGGCGGTGATGCGCCGGGCATGAATGCGGCCATTCGCGCTGTTGTCCGAGGCGGTATTGCACATAATATGCGTGTGATGGGTATTTCGAGAGGCTACCAGGGCCTTATAAATGGCGACATTCACGAAATGACGCTTCGCAGCGTTTCCGATACGCTGCAGCGCGGCGGTACATTTTTGCAATCCGCGCGGTGTAAAGAATTTACGACAGAGGAAGGCCAAATCCGTGCCATGGAGGTTGCAAAGGTATTCGGAATCGATGCCATTGTGGTGATCGGCGGTGACGGCACCTTTCGCGGCGCACGTGATTTAAGTCGTCACGGCATGACGATGATCGGTATCCCCGGTACAATTGATAACGATATAGACTGCACAGACTATACCATCGGCTACGATACGGCAATGAATACGGCGATGGAAGCTATTGATAAAATTCGCGATACGGCGTCCAGCCACCAAAGATGCAGTATTGTAGAGGTCATGGGCAGAGGGGCAGGCCATATTGCGCTGAGTCTTTCCATTGCAAACGGCGCAGAGGCGGTTATCGTGCCTGAAAAAGGGTATTCTGTGGATGAGGATATTATAAAGCCGATTTTCGGCTGCAGAAACCGCGGCAAGAACCATTATATTGTAATTTTGGCAGAAGGCGTTGGAAAAACAGACGAAATTGCGGCGGAGATTCAGAAAAAAACGGGGATTGATGCGCGTGTTTCCATCTTAGGGTATATTCAGCGCGGCGGCAGCCCCACCGCGCGTGACAGAATTGAAGCCAGCCGCATGGGCGGCCACGCGGTCAGTATTTTGGCGAAGGGTTGCGACAGTCGCATCGTGGCGCTGAAAAATGGTGTGGTTACGGATTTCCCGATAGAAGAAGCGCTTAGCATGAAAAAATCCATCAGCGAATCCGATTTGGCTTTGACAAAAATTTTATCCCTTTGATTTTCTGCGACAAACAAAATCAAAAAAATCGACAGAGAAACGACATATATTGCATTTCTTTTCCTGTATACTAATAGTAGTGTACAGGAGAGGAGATGCTTTTTTTATGGTCGTGTATGTGGATGTCTTATTTTTCGTAAATTTTATTATCAATTATATGCTCTTGTACCTTACGGCAGCCATCGCACATATAAAGCCAAAAATATCACGACTGACGGCGGGCGCTGCACTTGGCGCTTTGTATGCGGTGCTTATATTCCTGCCCGACCTTAAGTTTGGATATACGGCGGTGGCGAAGTTTTTGTTTTCAATGGGCGTGGTGGCGGTCGCGTACAACATACGAGGTGTGCGTCTTTACATAAAAGCACTCGGCATTTTTTATCTGGTCACCTTCGCGTGCGGCGGCGGTGTGATGGCGCTGTTTCAGTTTGCCAATCTCGGCGCATCGCTTGGCATGGTGATTAAAAACGGTGTTTTTTATATTCATCTGCCGTGGCATATTTTGTTTTTGGCAATTGTAATCTCATATGTGGTGATTCGCTTTGTGTGGGGCGCTTTGCAAAATCGACTTTCCCGAGAAAATATGTACGTTAAAGTGGGTATTACTTTAGATGGTAAAGAGGTGTGGCTGGATGCGCTTTTAGATACGGGAAATTCGCTTTGCGACCCGCTTTCGAACGCACCTGTCATTGTGGCGGAATATGAATATTTACGTCCTATTCTGCCGCCTGCACTCTTGTCGGAGGAAGGTGTGCCGCCCATGGAGGATATTGAAGATGATGCAGTAAAAGGGCGATTGCGCATGATTCCGTTTTCCTCGCTCGGAAAAGAGCATGGGATGTTGGTCGGGTTTCGGCCCGATCGTGCAATTATCCTGGAAAATGAACAGATGAAGGATGCAGGGAATGTTGTGGTAGGGATGTATACAAGGCCGCTTGCGCGAGACAGAAGCTATGCCGCACTGTTGCACCCGACACTACTGAGTCAATAAAAGAAAGAAGGCAATGAAAATGAAATGGATGGAGCTTGTGCGCTTTTTGATGGGGCGCCTTTGCAGAAGAGAAGTACATTACATAGGCGGCACAGATGTATTACCGCAGCCGCTTTCCCCCGAGAAAGAGGCAGAACATATCTGTGCCCTTGCGACAGGAAGTGAGGCGGCAAGACGTGCACTTATAGAGCACAATCTGCGCCTTGTGGTGTATATAGCACGCAAATTTGATAATACGCCTGTCGGGGTAGAGGATTTGATTTCAATCGGCACGATAGGGCTTATCAAGGCGGTGAGTACGTTTCAGGCGGATAAAAACATAAAGCTTGCCACATATGCCTCCCGATGCATTGAAAATGAAATCTTGATGTATCTTCGAAAAAATTTGTCCAGAAGGGCAGAGGTTTCCATTGATGAACCACTCAACGTGGATTGGGACGGCAATGAACTGCTTTTGTCAGATATACTGGGGACAGATACTGACCTTGTGCATCAGCGTATTGAGGGCGAGGAAGAAAAAAAGATGCTTTCCTATGCGATGGAGAAACTGTCGGAGAGAGAAAAGACCATTATGCGCCTGAGATTTGGGCTTGGCGGCTGCAACGAAAAGACACAAAAAGAGGTTGCGGATATGCTTGGTATCAGCCAGTCCTATATTTCGCGCCTCGAAAAGCGTATTATTGCAAGACTGCAAAAAGAGTTTTCGGCCATGGGATAGAAAAAGCGGTGCAAGAGAAATTCTTACACCGCTTAATTTTAGTTTTCTATATAACTGCCAAGGAACGTAAATTCCAAAAGCTCGTTTTCCAGTTCATTTAATAGCGTAAAGAACTCGGGCGCATAGACGGAGATGTCCATGTCCAGACAAAAACGAAACGCAAAGCTATGCCCGGGAATGGGGAACGATTCGATTTTGGAAAGATTGATGCCCAGTACGGAGAATTTAGAAATTAAATCATACAGTGCGCCTGGACGGTGCGGCAGAGAAACCATGATGCTCATTTTAGAAGCACCGGGATATATTTCGGGCGTTTTCGAAATGCAGATAAAGCGTGTATAGTTATTATCGCTGTTTTGCACAGCGTCACTTACCACATGAAGACCATAAAGGGCGGCACAATCACGGCTGCAGATGGCGGCAACATCGCGGCGGTCGCTCTGGGAAACAAGCTTTGCCGCCATGGCGGTGTTTTCGCATTTCGTCACACGCCATCCGTGTGCCTTTATAAACGCATCGCATTGGCCAATGGCTTGCTCATGGGAATATACCTCCCGTATATCCGATAAATTGACGCCTTCTTTCGCCAGGAGTGTGTGGTGGAGCTGCAGACGTTCTACACGCACAATATAAAACTTGTATTCACGCATCAGGTCATACACGGCGGAAACAGAGCCTTCAATACTATTTTCAATCGGGAGAACACCATATTGGCAAAACCCGCTTTCTACAGCGCTGAAGACGCCGCGGAAGCTATCGAAAAACATGATTTCTGGAATGGGAAAAATTTTCTCGGCCGCTTTTTGTGAATATGCACCCTCTGTACCCTGACACGCAATAACTGCGTTTTGCGGCATTAGAGAAGGCGTTTTTTCGAGCGCGGTCGAAATCGTTTCCTGTACCTTCGAGGTATGCGGCATGCGCTGCATCTGGTAGGAACGACTGAGCGAGAAAAGCGTCTGCATCAGCATTTTCGTGTAGCCGCGTAAATCTTCGGGTACGTCTTTGATGACGCGGCTTATAATATCACGCTCGCGCTTGGAATTTAAAACCGGCATATTATTTTCTTTTTTATATGCGGCAACAGATGCGGCAAGCTCCATTCTCTCTTTAAAAAGCTTGATGATAGCATCATCTGTTTTGTCAATTTGGTTTCTGATTTCATCTAATTGCATTGGTATTCTCCTTTCAAAAAATCAAGTAATATAAATGCGGTCATCGCTTCTATACATGGTACGGCGCGCGGCACAATACAAGGGTCATGTCTGCCGCGTACGGAAAGAGAAGCGTCTGTGCCTTTTAGAAGGTCTATGGTTTCCTGCACACGGGAGATAGACGGCGTCGGCTTTATTGCAACGTGAAAATGTAAAGGCATGCCGCTTGTAATGCCGCCTAAGATACCGCCATGATTATTTGTGCGCGTTAAAACGCGGTCCCCGTCATAATAAAAAGCATCATTGTGGACACTGCCGCGCATCTTAGCCGCTGCAAAGCCTGCGCCAAAGGCAATGCCGCGTACGGCAGGAATGCCGAATATGGCAGCAGAAAGACGGTTTTCTATCCCATCAAACATCGGATTGCCGATACCCGCAGGGAGCCCGATGGCAGCACATGCAATGCTACCGCCTATGGAATCGCCGTCTTGTAAAGCGTTTTCAATTGCCTCCTGCATCTTTGCGCCTTTTTCAGCATTTAAAACAGGAAAAGCATTGTGTAGTGTAAGGCCCTCTTTTGTAAGGGAAACGCTATCGTAAGCATCATCATAAATGTCGCCGATATTCTCAATATGTGCGCCGACAAAAACGCCCTGCCGCGCCAAAATCTGTGATGCCACGGCACCTGCAAAGCAAATGGGTGCAGTCAGCCGCCCTGAAAAGTGGCCGCCGCCGCGCATGTCGGCATGGCCGCCGTAGCGGATATATGCCG
>JAZNLF010000076.1:0-8916 GCA_045578945.1 Clostridia bacterium
TTTACAACTCCATGCTCAGCGGCAGCGAGGCTCCCTCTGCCGTCATTACCGACACCAGTGTCATCTATGGCCAGAATTCCGAGATTCAGGATCTGCTGGACAACGGCCCCAAGAATGAGATTTACCTGTGGCGCAACCAGACTCTGACCTTCAAGGTCAGCACCCAGCGCGTCATGCAGGTTGGCCTGAAGGCTCCCACAGGTGAGACCACCTACACGATCACCTGCACCGGCAAGAACGATAAGACCGTCACCATGGGTACCTCTACCGACATGTTCTATTATGTTGTGGATGCTCCCGTGACCGATGTCACTGAGTACACGATCTCCATCACCAATACCGGCAGCAGTGTCCTGGCCATCACCGATCTGAAGGTCTGTGATGATCCCAACGCCGCACTGGTTCCCCTGACCGAGGAGGATGTCCGCCAGATCCTGATCGATGCCGGCTACACCGATGGCATTCCCGAAACTCCCGAGAAGCCCGCTGTTCCCTTCGTTGATGTGGCTGCGGATTCCTTCTACTACGATGCCGTGGCATGGGCTGTCAGTGAGAACATCACCACCGGCATCTCCGATACCCACTTCGGTCCTCTGGTCTTCTGCAACCGCGCCCAGGCCGTCACCTTCCTGTGGCGTGCCGCCGGTTCCCCTGAGCCCACCAGCACCGACATCCCGACAAGGTTATTTGCAAAGACCGCAATATTGCAGGCGTTATTGTCCCTGCGTTTGAGGAATTGACGTTTCAGGAAATTTCCTATTCTGTTTCTGATTATCCGCTTTGGGTGGACAAAGCAATCGTGCGCCTGCGCGAAATCGCGCGGCTTCGTGCCATCATACAAACCTTAAAAAAAGAGATGGAGCTTATCAATCGGGAACTGCGGCTGACCTCACAGAGAGTCAATCTTTTTGAGAAGGTAAAAATTCCTGAAACCAAAGAGAACATCCGTGTCATCGAAATCTATCTTGGGGACATGCAGACGGCCGCCGTTGTACGCGGAAAAATTGCAAAAAATAAGAGGCAGGGGGCGAGCGCATGATTGAAAAAATGAAAGCGGTCTATGTGGTTTCGCAAGCCGGCCGAAGGGAAGAACTGCTGACAAGTTTGCAAACGCTCGGCACATTGCATATTGCGGAGCAAAAAGCACCTGATGCGGCTCTTTTAGAAAGGTTTTCGCGCCTTTCAAAGCTTATGCTTGATATAAAGCCCTACGCACAAGATGCGGAGCCTTATAGCGAAATTCTTTCAGACGAAGCGTTTGAAAAAATGTATCAGGACGCCGTTTCGGCGATAGAAAAAAAGGATGCGCTCGAAGCGGAAAAGGCGGCGCTTTCGGCAGAGCTTGAAAGACTCAAGCCGTGGGGAAACTGCAATGCAAAAATGATACGGGATTTGCCCGCGGGCTTACACCTTCGTTTTTACAAACTCGATAAAAAAGCATGTGAGAAAATCGCGCAGGATGACGCTGTGCAATTTATTCGCCTCGGCGCGGTGGAAAATATGGAAGCGATTGCCACACTCGGGGAAATGGACAGCGCTTGGGGCGCGATTGAGTTTATCGTGCCCGAGACGGGAACTTTAGAAATATCCGACAAAATCGCAGCGTGTGAAAATGAACTTTCAGCGTGTGAGAAAACGCTGAAGGAGGCGGCAAAACATCTCAAAAGCTATAAGGCGCAGCTTTTGAAGGTGGAAAACGATGCATCATACGATTCTGCCCGAGAAACGCTTACAAAAGACGGCGAACTGATTTGGCTGCGCGGCTATATTCCCGAGGGAGAGATGGAGACCTTTATTCGGGAAGCGAAAGCGCAGGGATGGGCATACATGATAGGGGATGCGGCGGAGGATGACGGCGATGTGCCGACGAAAATCCGCTATGGTAAATTGACAGGCCTCATAAGCCCCATCTTTTCTATCTTAGGCGTTGTGCCGGGGTACAGAGAGTATGATATTTCGTTTTGGTTTCTGGCGTTTTTCACGCTCTTTTTCGCAATGATTATCGGGGATGCAGGCTATGGCGCAGTATTCCTCTTAGGCACGATATTGTTTCACTGCAAGACGAAGAAGACAACAAATATAATACTTTTACTCTATGTATTATCTGTCGCGACCATGATATGGGGCTCTTTGACGGGGACCTGGTTTGGACTTGCGGGCGCCATGGAAATACCGATTTTAAAAGCGCTGGTTATCCCGAGTCTTGCAAACTATCCGCAGTATTTTGGCCTCGAAACAGGTCTTGTGCAAAACAATGTTATGAAATTTTGCTTTAGCATCGGGGTTATCCAATTGGCGCTTGCTTGTATTATGAACATCAGGCGAAAAATCGCGGAAAAGAGCCTCGGGTGGATAAGCGACGTTGGCTGGTTACTTTCAATTTCGGCACTTTATTTTATGGTTTTAAATCTGGTAATCGGGCAGAAGGTAAACTTTGCCATGATTGTTATAGCCGTTGGTGCAGGCTTTATGCTGGTGGTCTTGTTTGGCGGCATGGCACCCGGAAAGACTTTTGGCGAAGGACTTCGGGCAGGCGTCGGTGATGCCTTTACCGTTTTCTTAAACACTATATCCGCATTCGGAAACCTCATGAGCTATATAAGACTCTTTGCAGTCGGCATGGCATCACTTGCCATTGCGCAAAGCTTTAATGATATGGCGGCAGGCTTTGACGGGCCGCTTGTGATTGCAGGGATTGCAATTATGGCCATAGGGCACCTTTTAAATATTATTATGGGTTTTTTGTCGGTTGTGGTCCATGGCGTAAGACTGAATCTCTTGGAGTTTTCGGGACAGCTTGGTATGGAGTGGTCAGGGACATCCTACGAACCATTTCGTAAAATAAAAAAATAAGTTATTTTAGGAGGCAGTTATGGGAATTCAATTTATTGGTATTGTTTGCGCGTTAGGTTTTTCGGCTATCGGCTCGGCTTTCGGGGCAGGGAGTGCATCGCTTGCATCGGTCGGGGCATGGAAAAAATGTTATGCAAACGGTAAGCCTGCACCGTTTATGATGGTCGCATTTTCGGGCGCACCGCTTACGCAGACGATTTACGGCTTTTTGCTGATGAATTTTATTCGAAATGCATTTGCATCGGGTACAGCATCCGATTTACTTTGCATGCTTGTGGGGATTCTTGCAGGTGTGGCAATCGGGCTTTCCGCGTGGTTTCAGGGCAGAGTTGCGGCCGCGGCGGCAGATGCACTCGGTGAAACAGGAAAAGGTACGGCAAACTATTTTATCGTAATTGGTATCGTAGAAACGGTTGCGCTCTTTACACTCGTTTTCAGCTTACTTATGTTGCAGTAAGAATTTTTGCAAAAAAACCCATACTTCAATTACAAAGTCCCCCCAAATACGGCTTTTGGTTCTGGCCGCATTTGGGGGGATGATTGCATACGAAAAATAAATTTTAATTTTTTTGAAAAAACACTTTACAAACTTCTCCTTTTGTGCTATACTATATAAGAAGTTGCGAATGTAGCTCATCCGGTAGAGCGCCACCTTGCCAAGGTGGAGGTAGCGAGTTCGAGCCTCGTCATTCGCTCCAAATTTGCGGCGCTTTGCAAAGCGCCGTTTTTTATTTTACCAAAATATTCTTATCTTCTGCTCGGCGGGGGCGCGTCGCGCAAATGACCGAGAACAATGCACCCGTCCAAAACGGCAGAAGATGAGAGGCACCGCCACTTGCGGCATCTACGGCAATCATATGCAAAAAAAGCAGAAAGCATAGCGGTAATATAGCGAAAAACCGCCGCCAACCATCTCGTATTCTCTTTGAAAAAAGGAGCAGAATAAACGTAGGTAAAAAGAAGCCCCACGCGAGATAAAGAGATGGGATTGTGTCCAAAACGCCGTCTTGCATGGCAAAAAGCTCCGCTATGGTGCCGAGCGATACGGAAAAAACGAAAAGCGAAAATGCGCTTTTTAATAACTCGACTTTTGTGATTAGAGAAAAGTACGCCATGACCGCAAGGTTTGCGGCCACAAAATAAAAAAGCGTGCTGCCCCCTATGATAAATGCGACTATGGCAGACAAAATGGCTGTAAAAAAGAATTTCATCATATATGCTCCTTATTTTTTATTATTATATGGAAGGGAAAATCTTTTATGCAACAGAAAAATCAAACAAGACGGCTGGTTTTTGCCGCACTTTTAATTGCACTTGAAATTATTTTGACGCGGTTTGTGCAAATCCCGATTCCGCTTGACGGCTTTACAAACCGCATTAGTCTCGGTTTTCTGCCTGTTGCCATGGGCGGGATGCTCTACGGCCCTTTGTGGGGCGGCCTTTTGGCAGCGATTGCGGATATTATACGCGCACTTTTGTTTCCGCAGGGCGCTATAAATCCTTTGTTTACGCTGACGGCATTTATGCGCGGCACCGTGTATGGAAGCTTTTTATATAAAAAGATTTCACCGCTTCGCATTACACTAGCCGCAGCGTGTGATTTTCTGCTGATAAATCTTTTGCTCAATCCGCTTTTCACGTTTCTTTCATACGGCGGCACATTTTGGGCACGCGTTATGACGGCTTTGCCCGTCTCCGCTGTCAATTTTGCACTCAGACTTGTACTTCTTTTGTGTGTGTTGCCACCCATGGAGAGGAGTGTGAGACGCCGTGTTTGAAAATCAGGAAAAACAAGAACGTGTTTTATTGGTTGGCGTTCATCGTGGCAGTTTAAATGCGTTGGAGGATTCCACGGCCGACTCCATGCGTGAGCTTTCGGAGCTTGCCAGGACGGCGGGCGCCGAGGTGCTCGGTGAAATTGTGCAAAACCGCGAGGCGGCTGATCGCGCTACTTACCTTGGAGAAGGCAAGCTGATGGAGGCGAAGGAGGCGGCCGAGGCGCTCGACGCAAATCTTTTGGTTGTGGACGATGAGCTTACAGGTTCACAACTTCGCAATATTGAAAATGCCACGGGGCTTAGTGTGATTGACCGCAGCGCATTGATTTTAGATATTTTCGCGGGACGTGCGCTTTCGGGCGAGGGTAAGCTGCAGGTTGAGCTTGCGCAGCTGAAGTACCAATTGCCACGCCTTTCGGGCGGCTATGCTTCGCTTTCACGCCTTGGCGGCGGTATCGGCACACGCGGACCGGGCGAAACAAAGCTTGAGTCTGACCGCCGTCATATCCGCAGCCGCATCAGCGCTTTGGAGCGCGAGATAGAAACGCTGCGCCGCCATCGTGCGCTGATTCGGGACAGGCGCGAGAAAAACGAAGTTCCCACCGCGGCTTTGGTAGGCTATACAAATGCAGGAAAATCCACACTTTTAAATGCCCTGACAGGGGCGGATGCCCTTGCGGAGGATATGCTTTTTGCAACGCTTGACCCCACTGCACGCGCGCTGCGCCTTTTAGACGGCAGAGAAGCGCTTTTGGTGGACACAGTCGGCTTTATTCGTAAATTACCGCATCACTTAATCGAGGCATTTCGTTCCACCTTGGAGGAGGCAACCGAGGCGGACGTTTTGGTGCATGTGATTGATTCGGCTTGTCCCGAGATGGAAAATCAGATTGCAGTTGTGGATAAACTGTTGACGGAGCTTGGCTGCGACAATAAGCCGAAAATTACGGTTTATAATAAATGTGACCTTCTGACGGATAAACCCGTCCCCCCTTATACAGAGAATACAGTTTGTATTTCGGCAGAGCGCGGCATAGGAATGGATGCGCTTTTAGAGCTTTTGGATTTCAGGCTGCCGGGGCGGCGGCGCAGAATGGAGCTTTTGATTCCCTACACAAACGGAAACGTACTCAATATGATTCGTACAAGTGGTGACATGCTTTCCGAGGAATATACGCCCGAGGGCATATTGGTGGAATGTATGGCAGATGCGGCACTTTATGCTGCGTGTCAGCCATTTTTAAGATAGCGGAGGAGAAAATGACAGACTATAAAACCGTTTCAAAATTAGCGACGGCGGAATTTGTCGAAAAGCGTTCCCGTTTTATCTCCAGCGTATCGCCCGTTCAAAACGAGGAGGAGGCGCTTCGCTTTCTTGCCGAAATCAAAGCGGCAAACCGAGAGGCACGCCATAACGTGTATGCCTATATCTGCCGCGAAAATAATATTTGCCGCTATAGTGATGACGGAGAGCCTGGCGGCACGGCAGGGATGCCCGTTTTGCATGTTTTGCAAAGTCAGGGCCTTACGGATGTATGCGTAGTCGTCACGCGCTATTTTGGCGGCATCCTGCTCGGGGCAGGCGGTCTTACGCGTGCCTATGCAAAGAGCGCGGCAGACGGCGTTTCGGCGGCAGGCATCTGTCAAATGGTCAATTCCTGTGTTTTTAAGGCGGAAATTGCATATCCCCTATTGGGAAAGGTTCAGCATGTATGTGCCGAATCGGACTTTTCCATTTTAGATACGTCATATGATGCATCGGTAACACTTACGCTTTGCGTCGAAACCGACCGCGGTGATTTTTTGCGCGAAAAGCTTGTGGATGCTACAGACGGCAAAATTCAAATTGAGAAAAAAGATGAATGCTTTGTTGCAAAGCTTTTAGAGGGATAAAAGATGAAAACTTGTTGTTTTACGGGGCATCGCATGGTTCCTTCGGCGGATGCCTTACGCCTTCGTGCAGCGCTTTCTGAAACGATTGAATCGCTGTATCAGGAAGGCGTGAAAGACTTTATCTGCGGCGGCGCGATCGGGTTTGACACACTTGCCGCCAAAGCCGTTTTGGATAAGCGGAAAACCAAAGCCGACATACGGCTACTTCTGGCCATACCTTGCCGCAATCAGTTTGAAAGATGGAATGAATCGCAAAAGGCAGTTTATCATGCCATACTGGAGGAAGCCGACGGGGTAGAGTACCTCGCTGAAACATACGACCGCGGCTGTATGCTCCGCCGAAACCGCTATATGGTAGACCATGCCGACGTTTGCGTGGCTTTTTATAATGGAGGCGCACGCGGCGGCACGGCGTTTACAGTAAACTATGCATATCAAAGCGGCATCAGGGTGATTCTTTTATAAAGAGGGGTATAAAATGGAGTATTTGACAAACCCGAAAAACATACGCGCAATATGTGATAAATATGGGATTCGTGCCAAAAAGGGGCTTGGGCAGAATTTCTTAAAGGACGTCTCCGTCCTGGAGGCAATTGTGGAAGCCGCCGCCCCCGAAGGCTGCGGCATTTTGGAAATCGGCCCCGGCCTCGGCACGTTAACGCGCGCCCTTGCGCCTTGTGCCGAAAAAGTCGTTTGTGTTGAGCTTGATACGGATCTTTTGCCTGTTTTGGAAGAAACACTCGGCGAATTTCAAAATACCAGCGTTATACACGGCGATATACTAAAACTGGATTTACCCTCGCTTTTTAAAGAACAGTTTGGGGATATGCCCGTCTCTGTTGCAGCAAATCTTCCGTACTACATTACAACGCCGATTATTTTGTATCTTTTGGAAGCCAACCTTCCCATACAGAGGATGGTGTTTATGGTACAAAAGGAAGTGGCAGACCGCATGGTTGCCCTGCCCGGAAAAAAGGATTTTGGCGCGCTCAGCGTTGCGGTGCAGTATCGTTGCCGCACAAAACGCATTTGTACGGTGCCCGCGGGTTCTTTTTCGCCTGCGCCCAAGGTAGATTCTGCTGTTGTTTTGCTCGAATTTTATGATACACCGCCCCTTGCACCAAAAGATGAAGCGCACTTTTTCGCGCTCGCGCGGGCCATCTTTGCCCAGCGGCGTAAAACGCTTTTAAATGGTCTTTCCAATGCGGGGCGCTTTGGCACAAAGGAAGAAATTGCGGCGGCAATTTCCAAACTGGGCTTTGCGCCCACCGTGCGCGGCGAAACGCTCTCCATTGCAGAAATGGTTACCCTTTCGGACGCACTTTTATAAAAAATAAAAAATATATCCTCCAAAGGCATTTTATCCTTGGAGGATATATTTATAAAGGATTAAATGATTCCATCAACGTCAAGAACTTCCCAATCCTCGGGGGGATTACCAAGATCAACTACATCCATGACCTGCCCGCCTCGAAGCGCCGATGTGTGTGCGGTAAGTCCGGGGATATTGTATCTTGCGGCATTCCAAATATGCGTGGGGGAGAGTTTTCCTGTATCGTATGCACGGCAGAAATCATCAATCAGGAAATGATGTGTGCCATTATGCTTGTTCTCAATCCCTTCAAATTCTTTTGGTACGCGGTGAAGCGGCTGAATCGGTGAGGCTTCGGTAAAGCCCATTCCGTTTGCTACTTCATGTATCGCTTTTTCATAATCGGAATTTAAAAGATTATAGACAGACGCAGGCTGAAGTTCTTTTGTGACGTCCTTCATGATAACCTTGCCTTCATTTTCAGGGTCCCAGTGAGAAAGACTATGCCTTGCAACGGAGAATTCATATCCGCCATCTGTTCCATAAAACTGAGAAATGTACGTTTCGGGACAAAACCAGCCGACACATCTGTTTTCGCTGATTCTTGCAATACCTCCGTTTGAAAGCTCAAGCAGCATTGTAGTATTTGCAAAGGGATTGTTATAATGATTCTGTCCGTCTGTCCCGTAGATATCCGTTCTGGGGCTTTCTTTAAAACCAAATGCAACAACCTTCTTTGCATATACACCCGGCATGGTGCTGAGTATCATAGAAGTGGAATGCGTGGGGTAGAACATAGGGGGGACGCCTGCAAATCGTTTCCAATCATCACCGCCGCTGCTGCGGAAGCTCTGTTCCATATTTCGGATATCGTGATTATAATGCGCTTCTCCGTATGTGAATTTGCCAAACGTTCCTTTCTTAAATTCGCGGCGGCAGAATATTGCAGGCGCTCTGTAATATCCTGTTTCGCCCATGGAATATGTAAGTCTGGTCTTTTCAACAAGCTCTTTAATTTCAATAATTTCATCAATATCTGTTGCACATGGAACGGCACTATATACGTGCTTTCCTGCTTTG
>JAZNLF010000077.1:0-2902 GCA_045578945.1 Clostridia bacterium
CGAGTGTCCAAAATGATTGTGAACTGGTGCTTTTTCGGGATTCCTTCGGCAGTAGCTTGGCGCCGCTCCTCGCATCAGGGTATAAAAAAATAACACTTGTGGATATTCGATATATAAAAAGCGCATTTGTCGGCAGCCTGGTTGACTTTGAAAACTGTGATGTACTTTTTATGTATAGCACCACGCTACTCAATAACAGTATGGCAATGCAATAAAAAAGGGCTATTTTAGCCCTTTCAGACAGTCGAAAAAGTCGGTTAACCGCAAGCAAAAATTAAGTTTTTAAATTTTTTAGGGTTCGGCGATTTTCGACGAACCGATACAAATAACTCTGATATTTAAATCCCCTGAAAACCGCAGTTTCCAGGGGATTTTGCTTGCTTCCGTTCAATGCAATCTCTACCGTACACTCGTACGCCGACGAGCTTGCATTGAACAGATTTCCCTTCCTTTTTCTTCGTCTGCCAGCGTGTCGATAGGTTTATCGACACGCTGAAAGGGCTATTTTAGCCTTTTTTTTATTGCAGGAAATATATCGAACCGAAAGGCTGCTACGAGGATAGAACCAAATACAAAGCATTCCGTCAGCATCCCCGGGTACGATTGGTTAACGAGGTTATACCAAAACCAAAGTGGGGAGGAAGGAGCCGTGACAATTCGCACATAGCGGGGGTTTTCTATCCAAAAGCCGACAGTTGTAAGAAGCATACCTAAAATCGGCAAAAGACTGTAAATGTTTTTCCAGCTTACAATACCCGCGAGAATAAAAAGCGCGGAGAATAGCCAAAGCCATACGATGTTGGAAGCCCATTTTTTTTCTTTTTGGCGAAACAGCATGGCACGAAAGATGCCAATAAAATTCAGTGCCGCTCCCGCGTACGCACCGAGCAGAAAAAAATGCACAGCGAAAAATACGGAAGATACCATTTGGTAGGTAACAATTCGTTTCTGTGTGTTTTGCTGAAAGGATAAAATGGCAATGATAAGCGCAATTATGCCGATAGCTTGTGCAATATAGAACATATAAACTCTCCTAAAAAGATTATTTTTTAGCGTCATTTCGGAAAAATGCACCGCGCGTAAATTGTGCGGGCGCAGACATTCCTGCATGATACCGCCGCATAATATCTGCAATTTCTTCGGCTGTTTCCGTAGTAAAGCGAAGTACATATGCATGAACATTTCCACCGCTAAAAAGAGAAAGCTTGTCAAGCATATAAAGGGGATGCGCATTGACAATTTCGTTGCGATGCGGATATGCACAAAATGAGGGGAACACGTTGCCCTTTATATCTGTTAAGGGGTACCATGTTTTGCCCTTTGTGCAGGCGTTTTGATTTCGAGCCAGACAATTTTCGATGGTCATAAGCGTCAGCCGTCCATATACAAGAACATTTGTAGGAATAGGCTTTGGCAAGGCTTTGATTTGCGCAAGTGTAAGCTCTGGCGAGGCCGTCACTTCCGCCACATCCGCCTCCAGCGCAGCATGTGCATTTGTGATATTCAGGCCGCTGCCGCCGCATGGAATAAGACCGAGCTCATGGCAAAGTGTACTTTGTCCGATAGTGTGGCATAAAACGCGCGTCAATCCTTTTTCGCGAAGTGAAAGGAGCTTCTTTATTATAGTATCTTCTTCTTTATCAAAGAAAACAGTAGGTAATATAGCACCTGTTTTCTTATTTTTTATCTCTGAAATTGCAAAAAGCGGCAGCCAAATGAAATCTGCACTTAAGTCATGCGGGATTTGTGCTTCATTTTGGAAAATGCAATAGGTTTTCGGGATTTTGCATTCGACTGTATGTATGTCATCCTTTGTTTCGTAAAATGTATGCGGACGTGTTTGCGCCTTCATAAATGCATCAAGCGCTGCACGCCGTACTGCGTTTAGGGATGATGCGGATAAATACAGATTTTCAGAAAGCGAAACAGTAATGGAAGGCACAAATGGTGTGCCGCCAAGCTTAGAAAGCTGTTTCTCGCAATCGGCAGGCGTGGTGGCACGGTTTTGTGCCATCTCGGGAACTGCACCCGTCGCGCTCGCTGTTGTAATGCCATCCGAAACTGTAAGAGATATAGGCTTTTGTGGCTCGGCAGAAAACTGCATGGAAAGCGGAATTGTTTTCGGCTCGGGCATAGAAACGGTTGTCATGGCTGTTCTTTTTTTATCCGCCTCAGTGCGATAGCCAAACATCGTTTTGTTCGGGCCTTTTGTATAATAGGCATCCGTAAAACCCTGGCGGGAAAATAAATCCTGTAAAAATTGCATTTCTGACGGCGTGGCGGCACGTCGCTCGTCTATAAGGCGACGATAAGTGCCAACGACGCCTGCAACGTATTCGGGTGATTTTAGCCGTCCCTCAATTTTTAAAGAGGCAATTGGCTCGTTTAACAGGGATGGTATATGTCTGGCAAGACAAAGGTCATGTAAGCTCAGTTCATACCCGTTTTTATAAAGATGTCTGCATGGCTGGGCGCACAGACCGCGGTTGCCGCTTCTTCCCGCGAGCATGCTGCTGAAGTAGCATTGCCCCGAATAAGACATACAAAGTGCACCATGAATAAAAACCTCAATTTCCAAAGGTGCATTTCGAATCATATCGCGGTCAAATGCTTCTCTGGCAAGCACCACACGCGTAAATCCAAGATTTTTGGCACGTGTAAGGCCACGACTTGTATGTACGGTCATTTGCGTGCTTGCGTGCAGCGGCAACGAGGGGACAACGCTGCGCAAAAATCCGGCCAACCCTAAATCCTGTACAATCACGCCATCAAGCCCTAAGGAGGCAAGGAAGGCAATATATTCGGGTATCTCAGAAAGCTCACGCTCTGTAAAAAGAGTATTTAGCGTCAGGTATGCCTTAACATGATGGGTATGGCAGTATAAAACGGCATCACGCAGGGC
>JAZNLF010000078.1:0-25060 GCA_045578945.1 Clostridia bacterium
AAAGTCATTCGCCCGCTTCCTTGCTTCTCCTCTTTCACAAAAAGTCACGCTTGGCTCGTCTGTTCAGTTGTAAACGCCCTCTCTGGCGACTCGCTGTCGCTACCAACTTTTTGTGAGTTTAATTTTGACACGTTATGAACACCCGCGCCAGAAAAAAGCATCGACTTTGTCGGTGCTTTTTTCAGTGCAATATGCCTTGCAGCATATGAAAAAGCATTTTTGAAAACGTGAGGGCATACCGCAGCAGAAAAGCGGTATGCCCTTAATTTGTTTATCAAGCCTGTCTTGTATACATTCTTCGCCTTATCATACTTATCTTGAATTTCTTTAGCTTCTTCGGTTTCAGGGAATTTGCCAAATCACCACAAGCAGGATCATTGCAGCCTGCTGAAAATGCAAATGACATAACCACCATAAGCAATACTGCTAAAATTTTTTTATAATACAATCTTTATTATTTTAAAGCTCTCAATAAGAATGTAACAATCTGCCCCCTTGTGCAGGTTGCCTCGGGTGAGAATGTAGTGGCAGATGTGCCCGAGGTAATACCATTTTGTACCGCCCAGGCAACCGCCTTCGCGTAATCAGCGTTAACCGGCACATCTGTAAATGTGCTTACTGTACCCGCATCAGGTGAGCCTGCGTTTTTCCAGAGATAGACAACAGTTGATGCACGTGTACAAGGGGTATCCGCAGCAAACTCATTCCCGCTTACCATATCTTTCTCATATGCCCACATAGCAGGATAGTAATAATAGTGACTGCCGCTTAAATCTGCAAACGGATTTTCTATCGCCGATACAGGCGGTTTTACAGCTCTCCATAAAAATGTGAGAATTTGCGCTCTCGTACAGGTGTTGTTCGGTGCAAACTCCGTTTCAGATACGCCTGATGTTATATTTCTTTGCAAGGCCCATTCAACAGCTTCTGCAAAATAATCGCTTTTATTCACATCCCTGCAGAGGCAAAGCTTCGGAATGGTCAGCCTTATATCTATATCCGTTTCTGCCACGCCATTTACTGCATGTAATGTGCCTTTGAAATAACCAGCCTTTTCTGTTGTTGCCTTTTCTATATCAACCGCACCGCCCTTCCATCCGAGAACGGTTCCGTTTTTGCACGCAGCTTGTGCAGCTTCACGTACAGATATGTAGCCCGTCATGTTGCTCATATTCATAACATCCAAAGCATCCAGTACATTATTCACATCCGCTTCGAGTGCAGCCTCTGCATCCACATCCGCTCCTGTCTTCGGAATTACAATACGCACTAAATAGTGCTTCGTAAAATCGTATTTTTCTCCGGTTTTCTGCGTGAAAAGAAAATTTGCAGAAACTGAGCCGTCTTTTTCTGTTGTTGCGTTATAAACCTTAAAATTAGAGGTGTAGTCATAATCTAACGTAATATGATACTCTTCCGGAATCAGCGCCTGAACTGCAGCTTTAAAATCATCCTCGCTCATATCGTTATATACCGCTATTGTATCCTTCTTAGCTTTTACGGCATCAATTGCCTCGTCCAGATAGTCTACCACTGCATAGGATGTAAATGCTGTTGAAAGAAGTAAAACTGTCGTAAGAATGAAACCTATTATTTTCTTCATATTGATTATCTCCTTTTTTAATAATTTATTTTATCGCTCTATTTAAAAATGTTACAATTTGTCCTCTTGTGCACGTCATGTCGGGAGAGAAGGTAGTCTCACTCGTACCTGATGTAACACCGTTTTGTACCGCCCAGCTAACCGCATTTGCGTAATCAGCATCAGCAGCCACGTCTGCAAAAGAGTCTACAGTGCCCACATCAGGCGAGCCTGCATTCTTCCAAAGATACATAACTGTTGCAGCTCTTGTACAGGGTGCAGTTGCACTAAATTTACCTCCGCTTACCATACCCTTTTGATATGCCCACACCGCGGCATCATAATAATAATGACCACTGCTGACATCTGCAAACGGATTTGTATCGTTTGCTTTGGGTGCGCCTACCGCACGCCACAGAAAAGTCAGGATTTGCGCTCTGGTACAGGTGTCATCGGGTGAGAAAGTGGTTTCGGATGTCCCTGCGGTAATGTTTCTTCCCACAGCCCAGTTAACTGCCGCAGCGTAGTACGCATCGGGTTTTACATCAATAAAAGCAGCATTTTTAGGTTCTTCGGAGTCTTCAATCCGTCCCGGCGGTGTAGGGCTTTGCGTTGCAGGGCCATATCTGTATGTGAAAACAGGAAGATTCGGCGCATTGATTCTCGGTGTGTAGTTACCATTTTCTTCCTTCATTGCCTCAAAGGAAAGGGGCATATATGAAACATAGCCGTTTGCAGTTGTCAGGATGAGATAAACTTTTGAAATTTCTCTTGCATTTAAGCTTCTTAAGTCGGTGCTTACCTTACAGTCAACAATCGTATCACGAGCTGTAAACTGCTGTATCCATGTGTTTCCTTTCTCGCCATATCCGACTCCCATATATCCGGCTGAGAAGCTTAAAATATTCGCACGGTGACCGGAGCTGTTCATCCATGATTCTACCACCTGCTCGGGACTGGTCTGCCCTCTTGCCGCATTTTCGCCCGCACCTTTGTGCGGAAATGATTTCGGTATTGTTGTATAACAACCGGAGCCGTCAGGTCTGGTGTGTGAAAATGAAGTTTCCAGTTCGACTGCACGAATATCGCACGATGCCTGAAGGTCGGAAACCATAGACAATGACTGAAGGCCGACGTTTGCACGCTCGATATTGACCAGTTTTAAAACTTCCCATTCATAATCCAGCGCAATGGCTTTTATTTCGTCAGGCAGGCTTTTTGAGGCTGCCATAGCAGGAACGCTCACTATACCCATAAGCATACATACACATAAAAGTATACTGAAAATTCTTTTCATAATTTAATCTCCTCTACTTCTTGACTGCTCTTTGCAGGAACGTCACAATATGTGCTCTTGTGCAGGTGTCATCGGGAGAAAAAGTGGTTTCGGATGTACCTGATGTAATGCCGTTTTGTACTGCCCAGCTAACCGCCTTTGCGTAATCGGCATCAGCGGGAATATCCGTAAATGTGCCAGCAGTCCCAACATCCGGAGAGCCTGACATTTTCCAGAGATACACAACCGTGTCGGCACGGGTTACAAACTTGTCGGCTTCAAATTTGCTTTTTTCAACCATACCCTTTTCATATGCCCACCAGGAGGATGCAAAGTAGTAGTCCTTGTAGTTTACATCGGTAAACGGGTTGTAAGAAATTGTGTACTTCGGCTCTCCCATAGCTCTCCAGATAAATGTAATAATCTGTGCCTTTGTGCAGGTGGTATCGGGGGAAAAGGTAGTAGGAGAAGTACCTGTTGTAATTTTCTTGTCTACCGCCCATTTTACAGGCTCTGCATACCAGGCACTTGCGGAAACATCTGTGAAATTACCTACAATTTCTGCATTCGGCTTTGATGCTACTGCATCTACGCTGGGAACTGTAAAGCTATCTTCGGGAATAGAAGCAAGAACCTTTCTTCCGAGTGATGAAGCGTTCTTCCATGCACTTCCCGAAACAGAATTGCCGTTTGCATAGCAATTGTTTGTGGTAAAGGTGGCGTCCGGCAGATATACAAGGTCTGCTTTTCCGGGCAAACCCAAAGCGGTAATCCCCTCATCAATTGTGAGCTTCCCAACATTATAACAGTTCGTAAATGCGCAATTGCAGTTTGTTCTGCCGTAGTAGGCAAGTCCTGCAACGGCATTTGCTGTCAGATTCCCCGAATTGTAGCAATCAGAAACAGTTGAATGTTCTACCGCTTTTAAATCGCCGTATTTCTCTGCATATACAAACAGACCGCAGGCAACCGAGTTATAACCGTTCCCCCAATCCATTAAGGGCAGCGTAATATCCCCCGAGTTGTAGCACTCGCTTATCTTTGACTTTTGAATATCGGCAGCAAGACCACCCGCTATAAGGTAGAAGATATCATTATCGTTTGACTTTACCGTAATATCCGCATCATTAAAGCATTTCGTCACTGTACTTCCGGCAATTTCCGCGGCTAAGCCACCGAACATAAACTGCAAAGTCGAAAGATGTTTTGCCCCGGGGGCTTTCGTGATGTTAAAGTTCATTTTTCCGTTTGCCGTATAGCAGTTTGTGATAGTAGCATCCAGCGCATGTGTGGCAAATGAACCTGCCCAGATATACAAAGGCTCGGAATATGCCGAATATGTAACGTCGATATTAAAGTTTATAAGTCCAAGGTTGCGTATGCCGGCATCATTGTTTCCAAGACCATTTGACATATATCCCATAAGACCGAAGTAACGGTCGTTGCTTTTTGCTTGCATAAAGGGCTTTTCTTCGTTTATCTTTATGGTCATCCCCGAGATAACGTGACCATTTCCGTCAAGCTGACCTCTGAAAGCATCTGCGCCAAACTGTGCGGTATTATTGACATCATCGCCGTTGCCGCCGTAGGCAGGCGTTCCGCCGATAGGAATCCAGTTGCCCCAACCGGACAGGTCGATGTCCCTTATCAGCTTAAAGTATTTAGCGCTATCTTTGCGTATGGCATTAAGCTGCTCTGCAGTTTCAATCAGGTAAGGATCTTCCTTCGTTCCGCTTCCCCCTGCAAAGACATAGGGGCTGTCGTGAAGCACAGCCGGAGCGCCCTGCCAGTAATCCTTCATGACAACTTCCGTGAGGTATGATCTGGGTACAAATCCAATCCTGTTTGAGGCGATAACTCTGCACCATTCTCCCTCGACATCGGGAATTACATCTGAAATATCGAAGTCGAGAATTTCAACTGTCTGATTTGGCTGTATTTTGTATTTATCTTCGTTTATACCCATAGGATATTTCCAAAGGTACGGCTCAATTAACCAGATATTGTTATCGAGCTTTACCGAAAAATGTTCACTAACCTTTGCCGTTCCTATAACAGGCAGAGCAACACCTCTCTCATACTTATGCTTTTCATAATAGTCTTGCATAGCCTGTGTGGGCTTGGCAGCTGCGGGTAGCTGCGGGTCAATATATACATGGTAAACGAGCTCTATTGTTTTTTCATTTATATGATTGATGCTGTATGTATTGACTATCCGGAAGTGCTTGCCATTTTCTTCGATGTATTTGAATGTTCTGTCCGTATTGGTCTTTACATCCTTTGAAAAATTATAGGAGTCTTTTGCAACATAGGTTGCGGTGGCAGTTACCATAGAGTACGGCTCGGGGACCTCTGTCGTGCTATATGTCACGCCTGTGCAGGCATAAGTATCTGTCTTTACAAGCGAGGCGAGCGGCTCTTTTGTGCCATATTCTGACATATAGGGCTTTGAGAACACAGTTGCATGAAGGAAGTTTACATCAATTTCGGTTATTTCTTTAAACTTATATCTTTTTTTCGCAAACTTTTCATGATACGGTCTTTCCGAGTCGTTGCCTTCTTTTAAGAAATTGCCGAAGGTTGCTTTGGCATCATTCATATTTACATAATCAACTTCCTCAAGGCGCTCATTCCAGATAGCATAATATGTGGCATCTGTGTCAACGCCGTCAACACCTGCCTCCAAAACGGTTATGGTTGCTCCGGTTTTCTGACTTGAGCCATACATAGTTCTTGTGTCAGGCTCATGATATATGGAATATCCTCCGCTTACAAGCTCCATTGTTCCAAAATCGCCTGCTTCAAATTTGTCAACCTTTACAGCTTTCACATCTTCGGAATTTTCTTTTTTGGGTGCGGTAGATTCTTTTGGCGCCTTGGTTTCGGTAAATTTATACGTCAATTTAATCGTACGGTTGCCGTTTGAAAGCTTGATTGTGGGCGGAAATCTGTTTACCATGTGGTCGGCCGTTCTTGAACTGAACACTTTGTTCTCAGCGCTGTCTTTTAAACTGACAGTCACAGTCAAAGTGTATTTTACACCTTCCTTAAAGCATCCGTTGTTATCAAGCTCTCCCGACCATTCATAATCATCCATTTCCATATCGTTTGTATTCCCAAGCTCTATGTTATCGTAAGGCTTTTCACCTGCAACAGGCGTGTCAACAAATACAGAAGCATATACCGATTCCATTTCAATCGTATATTCTGTCCTGAAAGCTTCCTTACTTGATATACATCGCCTCAACATACCCGGTGCCGGAAAGATTAAGCATCTTATTTGTATAGCGTATCTTATGCCATCTTCCGTCAATACCGCCCTTTCCGCTTATGTACGCTTCAAGCACGTCAACCTCGTTACCGGCGCTGAGATATCCGGTAACCTTACTGCTTGAGTCCGGCTTTTCAAACACCCTCCAGTCTGTAATGACAGTAGCCTTTTCTCCCGCTTTAACTGCGTCTGCAGCAAATACAGGCATGCTCATCATACCAATCAGCATACATATACATAAAAGTATGCTGAAAACTCTTTTTTTCATAATGTAATTCCCCCTACTGCTACAAAATTATATTTGCTGCTTATTTCGTTTTCTGCTTTTTTGCAATGTCTTTTGCCTGTTGTTTTCTCTTTCCGGAAAGCTCCTCCCCAAGGCCTTTATCGCACTTCCACCAAACAGATACAGCACCTAAATGGCAGACAGTTTCAAATTTATCATCTTCCACTTGAAAAATCAGACATTACATGTTAAAATAATTATATCCCGTACCCTAAGGTACGATGCAATAGTTGTTTTGAAATTTTCAAAAATTTTATTTTATGATTTAAATGGGGAATTTAAATGAATAAAAAAAATTTATTTACCATAGGCGAGATTGCAAAAGCGGTTGGAATTACAAGAAAAGCAATCCTTGGTTATGAGACAAAAGGTCTTATAAAGCCTGATAAAAAAGACGGAAATACAGGTAACAGGTACTACACCATTGATACGTTTACGCAGATTCGTACAATTCGAGTTTTTCAGGATTTAGGGCTTTCCCTTGACGAAATCCGCGAATACTTTAACGATACATCAGATTTACAACCAATGATAGACAGGCTTGAAAAAATGAGGAATGAACTTAATCTCACGATAGAGAAGTTGAAAGAGAGAGTCTATAAAACCAATGAGGTTGTTAAGGAAATCACTATAGCACCGCAAGCGCTTTATGTCCGTACATACAATACTGTTACGATTGCCGATAAAACAAACCTGCTTCGTGATACTGCTCTTGAAGCGATGCGTGAATATGGAACGGACACCACGAGGCGTATGTATTTTACTCAATATTCTGCTGACGCTCCCCAAGAAATTGCATATTGTGTTGCTGTACCACCTGAAAGCAAGGGAGAATATGTAAAACAATACCCCAAGCTTAAAGCAATTTCTTTCTTCCATTACGGAGCTTATGAAGAGATTCCCGAAGCTCGAAAAAAACTGATTTCTTTTGCGCAAAACAATCATTTGAAGCTTTCGGGTACATTCCGCAACCTCTATCTTGAAGGTCCGCCACAGCACAAAGACAAAAGTAAGTTTATTACCCAGATAATTGCGATAATTGAATAACGTATAATAAGCCTCCGGGGATTCACATTCCCTGGAGGCTTTACTGCACTAACGAAAAAAGCAACCTTTAAAAGATTGCTTTTTTACGCGTTTATTTTTGCAGATTGTCCAAAATTGCCTTTGCATCTGAGAGCCATTCGCCCGAAAGCGTTTCCACTTCGCCTGCGTCACACGCGGCGGCAATCGCGGGTTCCATCGGAATTTTCCCGATAACAGAAAGCCCATGGCCTTTTGCGATTTCATCAATGTGGCTCTCGCCGAACACATGAATCTTCTTATCGCAATCGGGACATTTTACATAGCTCATATTCTCTACAAGTCCCAAAACGGGAATGTGCATCATTTCCGCCATCTTTACAGCCTTTTCCACAATCATGGAAACAAGCTCCTGCGGAGAGGTGACAATCACAATGCCGTCTACAGGGATAGACTGAAATACCGTCAAGGGTACATCACCCGTTCCCGGCGGCATATCGATAAACATAAAATCTTCATTTTCCCAGATAACATCCGTCCAAAACTGTGTTACCGTGCCGCCGATAACAGGGCCGCGCCATACAACGGGGTCCGTCTGGCTTTCCAAAAGAAGATTTAAGGACATAATATCAATGCCCGTTTTAGAGGGTACAGGCAAAATGCCTGTTTCGTTGACTTTCGGTCTTTCCTCGCCGATGCCGAACATCTTCGGCACGGAGGGGCCTGTAATATCCGCATCTAAAATTGCAGTTTTATATCCGCTTTTTTGGCTCATAACCGCCAAGAGCGCCGTAACGAGGGATTTTCCCACGCCGCCCTTGCCGCTGACAACGCCAATGACCTTTTTAATACTGGATTCTGCATGCGGTGCCTTCAAAAAGCTTTCCGGCTTATCACAGCCCGCGCTGCAGTTTTGGCAATCATGATTACAATTTTCACTCATTTTTCACAGCCTCCTTCTATAATAGCTTTATTATAGCAGAATTCCGCCTACATGTCAAGCCACAGCGCCACCAAAATCAGCACAAAAAGAATGCTGAAATTAAAAAGAGAATACTTTTTTATATAGTCCCACGCGTGGCCGGGCATGCGTTTTGTGTATTCTTTAAAGGTGATAAGGCTCGCCAGAGAGGAAATCAGCGTACCCGTGCCGCCGATATTGACCGCGACCAAAAGCGACGCATAATTTTCTGTAAACCTCGAAAGCAAAACCGCGCTCGGCACATTGCTGATAACCTGGCAGGACAGCGCGCCGCAAAGAAGTGCATTTTTTGCCATAAGGCCGCCTAAAAGTGTATTTACGGCGGGGATGCGCGCCATGTTCCCCGAAAAGACAAAGAACGCGCAAAAAGTAAGAAGAAGTCCGTAGTCCACCTTTTTCAGTGCACCTCTGTCCAGCACAAAAAGAGCGGATGTAATCACCAAAAACCCCGCAGCGCATGACACAATGCGAAATACCACAGCGAGTGAGAATGCAAAAAGTACAAGATACGTCGCCGTCAGTCCGCGATGCAGGTGGTGGATGGCTTCATTTTCGAGCCGAAGCGGCTCCTTCTTTACAAACACAACGCAAGACAGCGTAATCAAAAAGACGGAAACCAAAAAAGGCACCAGCATTATGCTGACAAACTCTCTTGTCGGAATATTGAAATAGCTATACATATAAAGATTTTGCGGATTGCCGAAGGGCGTCAGCATCCCGCCCAAATTGGCGGCAATCGTCTGCATAATGAACACAAACGCCATCTTATCCTTCCGCCCCGTACTATTTAAAACCAAATACCCGAGGGGCAGGAAGGTAAGAAGCGCCATATCATTTGCAATCAGCATCGAGCCGATAAAAGTCACATATATAAGTGCCAGTACAACGCCGCGGAGATTTTTAAAGTAAAGTACGATTTTACGCGCCACAATCTGAAAAAAATGAATGTTTTTCAAAGCGCAAATGACCGCCAGCGTGCAAAAAAGGCAGGTTAGGGTGCGCACATCAAAATAATCTATGTATGCTCTGTCGGGCGGCACGAAAAACATTGTTACCACCGCCGCCAAAATTGCAATACAAAGCACCATATTCTTTTTTATAAAATTAACCATAATTAACAACTCCCACGTGTGTATTGTATCACACACGTGCGCACATGTCAATTCTTTTGGGGCTGAGAAAAATATGTTCTCTTTTTTATTTCGTTATTCTTTTATATCCTTTTTAAATGCCTCGTTTTGCTCAGGATATGCAGAAAGCATCGGCTCGACATCAGCGCCTTTCTTTCTGTCGTAGTAGTTTTTTGTAATTTTGGCAACCTGCCCGCTTAAGAGAACGACTGCAATTAAGTTCGGCAATGCCATCAGGCCGTTGAAGGTATCGTCGAGTGCCCAGAGAAGCTCGCCTTCAATAACGGCGGATGCCACAATCAAAACAACATAGATAACCTTAAACACGACAACAGAAACACGACGGCCTTTCTCGGGGAGCCATTGGAAGAAGAATTCCGTTGCCTTCTCGCCGTAGTACGACCATGCCAAAATGGTTGTAAATGCAAACAAGGGCAAAAAGACGGAGTAGATGACGGCACCGACTGCCCCCAAATCCTGCGAGAATGCCGCCAATGCAGTTGCGGAATCGCTACCCGCATAGAAGGCACCGCTTTGGAACGCACCGCTTTGAATATTGGTTGTCAGTATAACAAGTGCGGTCAGGGTACAAATTACAAAGGTATCAAAGAATACCTCGAAAATACCCCAAAGACCTTGTTTGACAGGCTCGCGGACTTCGGATGCAGAGTGCGCGATAACGGATGAGCCAAGGCCTGCCTCATTTGAAAACACACCGCGCGCCAAGCCTTTTTTAATAATATCTGAAAAGACGAAGCCGCCGACGCCGCCTGCAACAGCCTTTGCGGAGAATACGCTGGTAAAGATAAGGCGTATCGCCTCGGGGACTGCTTTTACGTTTATAAAAATAATAATGATGGACATAATGATAAACGCCAAAGACATAAAGGGTACGAGCATAGAGGCCACTTTGCCGATTCTCTTAATGCCGCCGATAACGACAATCCCTGTTATCACGGCCACAATCACGCCAATGATAATTTGCGATGCGACGGAATCTGTATGCAGAATGGATGTTATCGTTCCCGTGATTTTATTTGTCTGCACGCCACTCATACCCACGGCAGCGAAAAGGCAGAAAAATGCCGCAATGTAGCCGAGCCATTTCTGCTTTAAGCCATACGCGATGTAGTAGAAGGCACCGCCCGAAAAGTTGCCGTCTTTATCCTTTTTTCTGTAGTAAAGACCGAGTACGTTTTCTGCATAATTGGTAAGAAGACCGAAGAATGCAGAAATCCACATCCATACTACGGCACCGGGGCCGCCTGTCAAAATTGCAGATGTAACACCGATGATGTTACCCGTTCCGACCGTTCCCGAAATTGCGGCAGAAAAAGCTTCAAACTGGGAAATGGAATTTTCGTTCTTTTTCTCTTTGTTGCCCTTGCCGATATCTTTGATGGCAGGGACGATGGTTGTATTTACGGATTCGCCGAATTTTCTGACCTGCAAAGCGCGCAGACGAATGGTAAGCAAAAGCCCTGTACCCAAAATCATGATAATCATGGGCCAACCCCATACAAAGCCGTTTACCTTGTCATTTACGCTTGCGATTGTTTCGATAATGCTGTTCCACATATCAAAAACCTCCTGAAAATAAAATAAAAAAAGAGCTAAACAAACGTTTAACTCCGAATACGAAAAAGAGAACTACACCGCATTTTGGATGTATTTCTGATTTTAGCTCCGTCCTTTTGCCTGAGAGATTAATGCTTTCGCATTTTGCACCTTCGGCATCCTTTAAAAGAGGACTTCTCCGGAGTGCTATCAAAACACAGTACCCGCTTTTTTGAAAAAAGCACCTGAGAGTTTTACTCCGTCGGTTGCAAACAAATGCATCTCCTGTGTTTATCACATAGCTCTTTATTTTTGACCATTATATCATGTAAAATTTTAAATTGCAACATTTTTCGTCAAAAAACAAAATAAATCATGGCTTTACATAGAAAAATATTGACAAAAAGCGGGAAATATGGTATTCTTAGCAAAAGGGGAGCTTGTGTGCCAGGCTGAGAGGAAGGGATTGACCTTCGACCCGATAACCTGATTTGGATAATGCCAACGTAGGGAAGATAAAGATTGCAAGAAAGCTTTCCCGCGCGGAAAGCTTTTTCTTTTTTCTACAAAAAGAAAGGAAGAGAAAAAATGACAAAGAAACTTACCACAGCAGGTGTAATGCTGGCCCTCGCAATCGTGCTGAGTCAGATCAAGGTGTTTGACGCGCCGTACGGCGGCAGCGTAACGGCGGCTTCCATGCTGCCTGTTCTCATCGTTGCACTTTTATACGATGTCAAATGGGGGCTATGGGGCAGCCTTGTTTTTGCGGCGCTCCAGATGCTTTTCGGCGGCATCCCTGCCCCGCCTGTCGCAAGCGTTTTTTCTTACATTTTGGTGGTGCTTTTGGATTATGTTTTGGCGTTTGGCGTTTTAGGCCTTGCGGGCGTATTTTACCGCCACATCTTCAAAGAGAAAGCATGGGGCATCGGCGGCGCTGCCGCACTTTGTATCTTCCTTCGGTTTATCTGCCATTTTTTATCGGGCATTCTCATTTGGGACGTCTACGCGTGGGAAGGCTACGGCGCGGCAATGTATTCCTTCCTATATAATGGCTCGTATATGCTTTTTGAGCTTATTATCACAACGCTTGCCGCGGTGGCACTTTCCGCAACCATTCAAAAACAAATCAAATAAAATTTTAAGAAAATACTTGACAAATCAGGCAAAAGGGTGTAAACTATAAAAGCTGTAAATACTTTTTGGTTTACACCCGTTTTTTTTGGAGTACACGATGAAAAAGAATTTAACAACGGGCTATCTTCTCGATTTTTACGGCTCGCTTTTAACCGAGCGGCAACGAGAGGCCCTCAATATGTATTATAATATGGATTATTCTCTGGCGGAAATTGCGGAGCAGTTTTCCGTAACGCGGCAATGCATCCGCGGCTATTTAAAAAACGGGGAAGCACATATGTGGCGCATGGAAAATGCATTGCACCATGCCGCACTCTACGGGGCGGCAGACAAGGTGCAAAAAATGCTTGCAAAAGCCATGGAAGAAGGCGGGCTGGATAAGGAAACGGCAGAGAAGGCCGCCGCTATACTTCGTGATGGCATGGAAAGGGAAACGGATGGCATTTGAAAATTTAGGCGATAAACTGCAAAATGTATTTAAAAAGCTTCGCGGCAAAGGGCGCGTTAGTGAAAAAGATATTAAGGAAGCGATGCGCGAGGTGCGTCTTGCACTTTTGGAGGCGGACGTAAACTTTAAGGTTGCGCGCGAGTTTATTGCAAAAGTCAGCGAAAAAGCTGTGGGGGCAGATGTTTTGGAGAGCCTCACGCCCGCGCAGCAGATTATAAAGATTGTGCGTGATGAGCTTTGCGATTTAATGGGCGGCACGACTGCCAAATTAGCCGTTTCGCCAAAACTGCCTACAATTTTGATGCTTGTTGGCTTAAACGGCGCAGGTAAAACCACCACGGCGGCAAAGCTTGCAGGGTATTTAAAAAAGCAGGGCAAACGCCCGATGCTTGCCGCGTGTGACGTGTATCGTCCCGCTGCCGTCAAGCAGCTTATGGTTGTCGGCGGGCAGGTAGATGTCCCCGTATTTACCATGGAAGGGGAAAAAGACCCTGTAAAAATCGCAGCAGAGGCAGTAAGCACTTGTGACACCTCGCGCTTTGACACAGTGATTATCGACACCGCAGGTCGCCTGCAGGTGGACGAGGCGCTGATGGATGAGCTGGCACGCATGAAGGATAAAGTTAAGCCTACGGAAATTTTGCTGGTTGTCGATGCCATGACAGGACAAGATGCAGTCAATATTGCAGAGGGCTTTTCCGAAAAGGTTGGTATTGACGGCGTTATTTTAACAAAAATGGACGGCGACGCACGCGGCGGCGCAGCACTCAGCGTCAAGGCCGTAACGGGGAAACCCATTAAGTTTTCCTGCATTGGCGAAAAGCTTTCCGATATCGAGCCGTTTTATCCCGATCGCTTGGCATCCCGTATCCTCGGGATGGGCGATATGCTGACGCTGATTGATAAAGCGCAAGCAGCATTTGATGAAAAAACAGCGCTGGAGCTGGAGCAGAAAATGCGAAAGCAACAGTTTACCTTACAGGATTTTCTCGACCAGATGGAAAACATGAAGAACATGGGCTCCTTGCAGGATTTGATGGGTATGATTCCCGGCATGAATAAGGGCGCTTTGAAAAATGCGACGATTGACGAAAAGCAATTTGCCCGCACCGCCGCCATCATAAAGTCCATGACGAAGAAGGAACGCGAAAATCCCGATATTATAAATGCCGCAAGAAGAAGGCGCATCGCCAAAGGAAGCGGCACAGAGGTACAGGACGTAAACCGCCTTTTAAAGCAGTTTGATGATATGCAAAAGCTGATGAAGCAGTTTATGGGCAAAGGGAAAAAACATAAGCGCTTTCCCTTTGGGTTTTAATTTGAGGAGGTGAAAAAGAATGGCAGTAAAAATCAGATTAAGAAGAATGGGCGCGAAGAAATCCCCGTTTTACAGAGTGGTTGTTGCAGATTCCAGATACCCGCGTGACGGCAGATTTATAGAGGAAATCGGCACATACAACCCGATGGCAAACCCCTCTGAAATCAAAATTGATGCTGACAAAGCGAAGCAGTGGATCGACAATGGTGCACAGCCGACTGACAGTGTTAAATCTCTCCTGAAGAGAAGCGGCATTGTAGACTAAGAAAAGGGGTGACTTTAAAAGCGATGAAGGAACTTTTAGAGTTTATCGTAAAATCTTTGGTGTCCTGCCCCGACGATGTCGTGATTGACGAGACGGTGAATGGTGACATTTATACCTATGAAATTCGCGTCAATGAGGCGGATATGGGTAAGGTCATCGGCAAGCAGGGCAAGATTGCGAAGGCAATCCGTTCTCTTATGAAGGCGGCAGCCGCAAAGCGCAATCTGAAGGTGAACGTAGACATAGTATAATTACTGTGTGCTGTAAGGGCGGGGCATTCCCGCCCTAAGACGTTTTGGAAGGAATTTTGTATGCTTTTATGTGGTAAAATCGTAAACACACATGGACTTGACGGCACGGTAAAGCTTTTGCCGTATACAGATGCGCCGTCTTTTTTTGATACTGTAAAAACAGTATATCTGTCTGACAAAACCAAGCTTTCCCTTTTAAAGTACCGCCAACAAAAAGGCGCACTCCTGATGCGCTTTCGTGAGGTTGATACGGTGGAAAAGGCAGAAAAACTGCGAAACTGTGAAATTTTCGTCTCGCGTGCGGACGCGATGCCGCTTCCCGAGGGGCGCTATTATATTGCGGACATTATCGGCCTTTCCGTCTTTTGTGAGAATGGCAGAGCGCTCGGCAAAGTGACCGATGTTTTGCAAACAGGCAGTAATGATGTATATGTTGTAAAAGGTGATAAGGAATATTTAATTCCTGTCATTGACGAAGTGATTTTGGAAATAAACCCTGCCGACGGCAGGATTCTTATAAAACCCCTGAAGGGATTATTAGATGATGAAGATTGATGTTTTAACACTTTTCCCCGCAATGCTGGAGGCGGTTTTGGGTGACAGTATCATCGGCCGCGCGGCAAAGAAGGGGCTTTTGGATTTAAGATACATAAATATTCGTGATTTTTCAGAGGATAAGCACAAACGGGTGGACGATTACCCGTACGGCGCAGGCGGCGGCATGGTAATGGCACCGCAGCCGATTTACAACGCGTATTTACATGTAACAGAAGGGCTTAGGGAAAAGCCGCATGTTATCTACATGTCCCCGCAAGGGGCGGTTTTTACGCAGGAAAAGGCACGCGCGCTTGCCACAGGCTTTGACCATCTGGTGCTTTTGTGCGGCCACTACGAGGGCGTGGATGAGCGCATTTTAGAGGAAATCGTGGACGAGGAAATTTCCATCGGTGATTACGTTTTGACGGGTGGAGAAATTCCTGCCATGGCCGTGATTGACGCGGTGGCAAGAATGTTGCCCGGCGTTGTGCAAAACGGAAATTCCGAAAGCGAGTCACTCTCGGACGGGCTTTTGGAATACCCGCAATATACGCGTCCGCCCGAATTTTTAGGCAAAAAAGTGCCCGAAATTCTTTTAAGCGGCAACCATGCGGAAATCACAAAGTGGCGTAAGCAAAAATCACTTGAAAGGACGGCGCAAAAGCGGCCCGACCTTTTGAAAAAATAAAATCGGAGGTGTTTCGTATGACCAAAAAAACGTATCGGATTCTATGGGTGACTATACTTTCGGCAATATCGATAGCGGCAATTGTCTTTTTATTGCCCGAGGTTATTCTTTTATTTTTGCCCTTTGTTCTGGCCTGGCTTTTGGCAAAGCTTATAGAGCCTGCCGTTTCGTTTTTAAATACACGCCTCCACCTTCCGCGTACAATCGCTTCCGTCGTCGGGATTATTACCGCCGTCGGCATACTCGGCGCGCTTTTGACATTTGTGTTTGGGCGTATCTGGAAGGAAGCGAATGATATTATAACACATGCGGACGTAATTGCTCAAAATTTCACGACGCGCTATCAAACGTTTCGTGACACCTTCGCCACGCGTTTTGGCTTTGCGGATATTTTGGACAAGGTTTTTGCAGGCTCGGGCGAGAGCTTGGCAAACAGTATTGCAGAAAATGCCGTACCTGCGCTGCAGGGCGTGTATGAAATGATAAAAAGTGTACCGACGTGGGTTATCTTTTTCGTAGTTCTCTTTATAAGCACGTATTTTATCAGTAGCGACAAAGAACGCATATCGGCAGGTATCCGAAAAGTCGTGCCCGAGAAGATTATGCGTTTTACGGATATATGTACGGAAAACATGTTTTCTGCACTCGGCGCGTACATTAAGGCACAGCTTGTCTTAATCTGCGTCACATTTTTAGAGCTTACCATCGGCTTTTTGATTATCGGCGGTGCGGTGGCGGATTACACGCTCCTGCTTGCCATTATCATCAGTATTGTAGATGCCATCCCCATTCTCGGCACGGGTACAGTCTTGGTGCCGTGGGGCATCTATTCCCTGATTGTTGGCGATATCCGTCTTGGCGCCATGCTTTTGATTTTATATCTTATCTGCCTTGCGGTGCGCCAGATTTTAGAGCCGCGCCTTATGGCACATCAAATCGGCATGCATCCGCTTTTGACGCTGATGGTCATGTACTCGGGCTTCCGCCTGTTCGGCCTGTTCGGCATGATTTTAGGGCCGATTGTTGCTCTTTTTATAAAACAGATGTATGTGGCGGGGATATTCAAACGCATTGGTGCGTATATTAACGAATAGAGAAAGCTTTCTTACAATTTTTCTATCGGCAAATATTCACGATGCACCAGGCGGCTGACCAAAAGCTCCATCGGCACGCCCTCGCGCTGCGGCACGCCGACCTCCTGCGCCGTTCGGATTGCAGCAAACACATAGTCTGCCGCCCCTGCCGCCGCCATGGAAAGCGGCTCACCTGAAAGCATACCGCCGCACAAAACCGCAGTATATAAATCCCCCGTGCCCGGATAATGCACGTGCACATACGGATTTTGAATTTTATATATGGCGTTTTCCTTTTTATCCAAAACCACAACGGCCACCGTATCGCCGCAAGGCACGCCTGTTATTAAAACGCTGCCGCGCGTCATTTCTCCAAGCTTTTCCAAAACCTTTTTTACCGATTCGAGGCTTTGGTCTATCGGCATATCTGTCAAAAAACATGCCTCCGTAAGGTTTGGCGTTATCACATCCGCATCCCGAATCAAAGAGCGCATGGCGCATACCATGCCCTCGTCAAAGCAATCATATTTTTGCCCATCATCGGCAAACACAGGATCTACCACCACAAACGGCGCCTTTGCACGCTCGATAAACGCCTTTGTGATTTCTACACCGCGTACCGAGCCGATAAAGCCCGTATACACGCAATCAAACGCGCAGTTTTCCTTTTCCCAATGCGCAAAACAATCAGACAGAAAATCCGTCATATCACACATGGCATATCCTTTGTAAAAGCCTGTAATGGAGGATAAAACCGCCGTCGGTGCAGGACATGCCTGATGCCCCATAACGCTCAAAGTCGGCATGACCACGGTAAGAGAGCTACGCCCAAACCCCGCAATATCGTGTACTGCCGCGACCTTTTTCGGTTTACTCAGCATCGTTTTGCAACACATCTATCAATTCTTTATTTTTGCCCTGCAAAAAAGCTTCTACATCACTTTCTGTAATTTCGGGCGTATTTGCAGGCTCTTTCGGCGCATGACTGCAAGCCGTCAAAAGCGCAAGGCCGATAAGGCCAAGTGCAAAAAGCTTTCGCATTCTCTTTTATCTCCTTTATTCCTTAGTTTTTAAGGCTATGCATCGGGGCAGGGATTCTGCCGCCGCGATTTACAAACGCATCGCAACGATAGGGATTTACAGGCATGACAGGGCCATAGCCTAAAAGTCCGCCAAAATCAACCGCCTCGCCCACCACCTTACCGGGGGCAGGAATAATGCGAAGCGCCGTTGTTTTGCAGTTTACCATACCAATCGCCGCTTCATCCGCCAAAATGCCCGAGATGGTTTCCGCGCTTGTATCACCGGGGACAACCACCATGTCGATACCCACAGAGCAAACGCATGTCATCGCCTCGAGCTTTTCAAGGGACAATGCACCACATTCCACGGCAGAAATCATACCTGCATCCTCGCTGACGGGGATAAACGCGCCACTTAAACCGCCAACGAAGGAGGAAGCCATAACACCGCCCTTTTTCACGGCGTCATTTAAAAGTGCCAGCGCCGCCGTCGTGCCGGGCGCACCGCATTTCTCAAGTCCCATTTCTTCTAAAATATGGGCAACACTGTCGCCCACCGCAGGCGTCGGTGCCAGGGATAAATCCACAATGCCAAACGGCACGCCGAGGCGGCGTGACGCCTCCGTTGCCACAAGCTGGCCCATACGCGTAATTTTAAACGCCGTCTTTTTAATGGTTTCTGCCACCGTGCCAAAGTCCGCGCCTTTTACCTTTTCTAAGGCGCATTTGACAACGCCGGGCCCGCTGACGCCGACGTTTATGACGCTTTCATGCTCGCCCACGCCATGGAACGCCCCCGCCATAAAGGGGTTATCCTCCACCGCGTTTGCAAACACAACCAGCTTTGCACAGCCAAAGCCGCCTGTATCTGCCGTTTTTGCGGCAGTTTCTTTAATTATCCTACCCATCATTGCCACCGCGTCCATATTCATGCCCGCCTTTGTGGAGGCAACGTTGACGCTGGAACAGACGCGTTCCGTCTCGCAAAGCACCGCGGGGATGGTTTCCAAAAATGCACGCTCGCCCTTTGTAAAGCCTTTTTGTACGAGCGCAGAATAGCCGCCGATAAAGTTTATGCCCGTTTCCCGTGCCGCTTTATCCATCGCGCGTGCAAGCTCCATATAGCCGCCCGACGCTTCGCCCACAATGGAAATCGGCGTGACGGATACACGTTTATTGATAATCGGAATGCCGTATTCGTGCTCAATATCCTCGCCCGTTTTCACAAGGTTGCCCGCAAGACGCATAATTTTATCATAGACCGCATCGCTGCATGCTTTCTTATCGTCACGAATGCAATCCAAAAGAGAGATGCCCATGGTAATGGTGCGGACATCCAGATGCTCCTGCCGAATCATTTGAATTGTTTCCAGTATTTCTGATGTGTTAATCAAGATAATGCCTCCTAAATTCTATGCATGGAATGGAAAATTTCTTCATGCTGCACCGTAATGGTCACGCCGACGCGTTCTGCAAGCGCCTTCAGTTCCTCCTCCAGCGCGTTCACCGTCTTACCGCTTTCGGAAAGGTCTGTGAGCATCAGCATTGTAAAAATCCCCTGCATAATCGTCTGGCTGATATCTAAAATATTGACATGATTTTGCGCAAGACATGCCGTAACCTCGGCAATGATACCGATGCGGTCGCTTCCCAAAACCGTTATAACTGCTTTCACCTTGTAAAACCCCTCTCATTCTATATAATAATGAAGGTATTATATCATTGGCTTTGGCAAAAGTCAAGTAATAGACGAAATTATCCCTACGGGGCGCAGCGTAATCACACGGCGGAAAATGCCGTTTTTTAAAAGCGTGCCGATGCCTGCCTTCAAAAGCGCATCCTCCCGCCCAAAGCCGTGCATCGTGCAGATAACGCGCACACCGCTGTATACAGCCTCGCACACCGCCGCGACATCTGCCTCGGTGCTAATTTCATCCGTTATCAAAACCGCGGGGGACATGCCGCGCAAAAGCATCCGCATGCCTTCCGCCTTGGGGCAGCCGTCATATACGTCCGAGAGAAAACCTACATCGTTTTGCGCCACACCGCGATACATGGCGGCAATTTCGCCGCGCTCGTCCGCAATGCCGACGCGGAAGTGATGCGTACCGCCGCCGAGTTGGCGTGCAATGTCGCGCAAAAGCGTCGTTTTCCCTGCCGCGGGTGGTGAGAGAATGAGCGTATTGAAAACATCTCCATCTTGCACGATTTTGGGTAAAATGTCATCTGCCGCACCGAGAATTTGATGTGCCACACGAAGGTTTACCGCGGAAATATCCGTCAGATGATGTACGCTGCCATTCTCCAAAACCGTGTGGCCGCATATGCCTGCGCGATGGCCGCCCATAAGTGTTACAAAACCGTTTTTTAAATCCCCCTGCCGCGCATAGACAGAGTTTTGGCACATACGCTCCGCCGTACGCCTTACCATATCGGCCGAAAGCGGCGCGTCCCCTTTATAAAGCGTGTCTGCCACCAAAACAGGCGGACAATCTGCGCGAATCCGTATTTCGCGCACGCAATCTGCCTCGACGCCTGCCGCTTCATAAAGCGCCGTAACCGCAGGCGGAAAATACTGTAAAATTGTAAAAATATCCATCTTATACCAGCTCCTTTTTTCTATATATATGCGGCATAAAATGTGTATAGACGCAGATACTACGAAAAAAGGAAGGGACTGAATATACTTGCTTTCGACACTATTTTTATGTATACAATCCGCGCTCTCTGTCCTCATGGGCGCATATTTTCTCAGCATGCTGCGCGGCAAAAACAGCAATCATCACGCACTCCATAAAGAATCCACCCGCGCACTCGAGAAAATGCATCGCATGCGGAATATAAAGCTCTCGACGCCGCTTTCCGAAAAAACACGGCCTGCATCTTTTGCGGAAATTCATGGACAGGAAGAAGGTTTAAAAGTGCTCCGCGCCGCCCTTTGCGGCAAAAATCCGCAGCATGTTTTAATTTACGGGCCGCCCGGTGTCGGCAAAACGGCGGCATCACGCGCCGCCCTTTTCGAGGCAACGCAAAATCCATCCTCCCCCTTTGGGAAGGATGCACCCTTTATCGAGATAGACGCCGCCACCCTCCGCTATGACGAGCGCGGCATTGCAGACCCCCTCATCGGCTCCGTGCATGACCCGATTTACCAGGGCGCAGGTGCCTATGGCCCCGGCGGTATTCCGCAACCAAAGCCCGGTGCGGTTACAGACGCACATGGCGGCATTTTATTTTTGGATGAAATCGGCGAATTGCCGCCCACCCAGCTCAACAAGCTTTTAAAGGTACTTGAGGACAGGCGTGTACTTCTCGAAAGCGCCTACTACAGCCGCGATAACAAAGAGATTCCGCGCCATATTCATGACATTTTCCAAAACGGCTTGCCTGCGGATTTTCGCCTTGTCGGCGCCACCACACGCGCGCCCGAGGAATTGCCCGCGGCACTTCGTTCGCGCTGCAGCGAGGTATTCTTCACCGCGCTGTCCGACGCGGATTTACTGGAAATTGCACGCGGTGCCGCTTCCAAAAGCGGATTTTCGGCAGCGCCCGACGCGCTCGAGGAAGTTGTCCGCTACGCTGAAAACGGGCGTGACGTTGTCAATCTTCTGGAGATGGCAGGCAGCGTCTCCGCACTTGAAAAAAGGCAGGAAATATCCGTTTTGGATGTGCAGTTTGTAGCCGCGGCAGGCCACCATGTGCCGCGCCAGAAGGTGCATTCTATGAATGTAAACCGCATTGGGGTGGTGCATGGTCTTGCCACGATGGGGCTTTCGGGCGGTACCTTGGCGGATATTGAAGCCGTTGCAACCTATGAAAAAGGCTGTGGCAGCCTGACGCTTACAGGCATTGTGGAGGAGGAAACGATAACGCTGGGTGCGCGGCAGCTTGTAAGAGTCGGGTCGGCAAAGGCATCTATATTAAACGCCCTTCGCGTTTTGGAGGCGATGACCGATTTTCGTCGCACCGATTATCATATACACATAAACTTCCCGGGCATCTCGATGGCAGACGGCCCCTCCGCAGGGATTGCCGTCTTTGCCGCGCTTTACTCTGCCGTTTGGGAGAGGCCCATTCCCGACACGGTGGCGCTGACGGGGGAACTGAGTCCCAAAGGCACGGTGCTCCCTGTCGGCGGCATCCCCGAAAAGCTTTCGGCGGCCGTATCCTGCGGCATTAAAACCGTGATTCTGCCTGCTCAAAATGCGGGCGTTCCCTGTGCAATTCCCGTTTTGCCCATCACCTCTGCCGATGCACTTATAGACGCACTTTTCCCCGACGCGCAGACAGAAAAAAAAGATGCGAAAGCCCCGCATCTGACCGCACCGCAATACCCGATTGCTTCTTCCTTTCAGGAACAAAAAAATGCACCGCAAGGCTAACCTTGCGGTGCATAAAACTTTAAAAGATTATGCCATGAATGCTTTGAGCTCTTCGCAGATTGCGTCTGCCGCATCCGTGTGCACTTCTACGTGAATCGGCTTTGCAAGGTCTAAGCTGAAGATGCCCATAATGGATTTTGCGTCTACGATATAGCGACCAGAAATGAGGTCAATCTCAAAATCATATTTATTTACGATATTTACGAATTCCTTTACGTCGCTAATCGAACCGAGTCTTACATCAAATGCTTTCATTTGTAATTCCTCCTTATTTTTTCTACTTCTATTATATCTTTTTTTCCAAAAATGTCAAGTATTTTCAATAAATTTATCTATTATGCGCCCAGCGTTTCTATCTTAATAATTGAGATTTCGTAGGCGGTTTTGGATACAAATGCGTCCTCCGCAATTTTTTTTCGGTACTCGCGCGACTGAATACGGCCGCTGATTTGCACCTTGTCGCCGACCTCTAAGTTGCGCGTAAAGCGCGCATTGCGTCCCCATGCGATGCACGGAATATAGTCTGATTTATTGTAGGAACGATTGACCGCCAAAAGCATATCCGATATTTCGCGCCCAAACGGCGTGTGGCGATATACAGGCGGCTTGCAAAGATAGCCGATGAGTGTAATTTCATTCGGTGTGGCGCTGACCGCATCGGGAAAACGAATGTCACGCGCAAAAAGCGTAAGCATCAGGCGGTTACCGCTTTCTGTGTAGTTATTATAGGAACGAAATTGTCCGCTGACAACGATGGTGTCGCCCACGTGCAGGCTCTTCGGCTCACAAAGGCGTTCCGAAATTGTCACGGGGATGCTGTCGCTGGTTTCACTAAGGCGCGGTACCGATACATGGAATATGTAAAATCCCTCACCATATACGGCGTGGCTGAATACCGCCTCATCCTCAATAATGCCCGAAATCATAGCTGTGTTTGTCTCCATTGTCTTTTCTCCTTCCAATTTGTAGCTCTCTCCTTTTCTAAAATATGGGTAATTTTGTTTTTGTATGCATACTTTCGGAAGTTTCTTCCATCTTTTACCAATTGTACCACATTTTAGTTAATAATGCAAGAGAATTTCCAAATTTTGGAAAATATTTTTTATACGGCAGCAGAAAGTGCGGACGCACCGTACAAAATGATTGCCAATCGCTCGAGCAGTCTGCGCTTATTGCGCCGCACGGTGGATGTGTCGCAATGCATTTGGTAGGCAATTTCCTCCTCGGGCAGACCGACGATATACTTTAAATAGATAATATCATAATACGGGTCATTCTCAAGCGGCTCCACTGCATGCTCAATGCGGCGCAGAGTCAACCGATTAAAGGCAAGCTCGCATTGCACATCGTACACACGCTTTTCCATCTGCCCTGTGTCTTTCGGTGAAAAAAACAAGAGTGTTCCCTCTTTTTCACCGCCAAAGCCTGCTTTCTCTTTCTCGCGCCGCAGCGAAGCCATCTCCGCCGCCGTATGCACATATGCCGTGCTTTCCCGCTTTTTTGCGGCATGATCCCTTAAGGCTCGTAAATAAGAAAGCTCCTCCTCCAGCGCATCAATACGGATATAAAGCCCCTGCTGCGCATACAAAAGTTGTTCGGCACGCTTTACGTAGATGCTCTTTTTACCCGTTTCTTTCCTTTGTGCTTTCCATACTTCGTTCTTTTTTTCTGTCATAGCTTCTCTCCTTTTTTATAGTATCTTGTATTGCATCCTGCATCATCAATTCCATATAAGGCATCGGATTTTGGCATATCTTTGCATAAACCTCGTGATACGCCGTCCCCCGTTTCGTATTCTGTCTGGCAAATTCCATCGCGTCCGTTGCAAGGGAAATAAAACAATCCTGACATACAATTCCTTCGGATACGGAGATTTCTGCTTCTGCATCCGTACAGAGCGCGCAATATTTTTTCATTCTATTTCTCCTCCTGTTGCTTTTTAGCAACAAGTTTAGTATATACTCTTTTTAGTCGGTTGTCAAGTCCTTTTTTCTGATTTTATAATATTTTTTCGTTTTGGAATTCCTCCTATTTTATCCGACTTGCAGGTCAAGCCTGAGTTTATCGGCAATAAGCGCAATAAACTCGGAATTTGTGGGCTTACCCTTAATACTGTTGACCGTGTAGCCGAAAAGGCGATACAAAACCTCATCGTTGCCGCGCATGCAGGCTACTTCAATGGCATGGCGAATGGCACGCTCGACGCGTGAAGGAGAGGTGTTATGTTGCCCTGCCACTTTAGGATAAAGCTGTTTTGTAACTGCATTTATCAGTTCTCTGTCATCAATGGAAAAAATGATGGCATCTCTTAAATACTGATACCCCTTTATGTTTGCAGGTATGCCCACGGAGTGAATCGTATCTGTCACCGTCCTTTCTATAATGTGTTTTTTTGCGGCACCATCTGCCGCAGGGGGCACTGCAGGCAGGCCAACTGCTTTAACGGGGTAGCAAAGGGCACGGATGCGCTCGATTAAAACGCGCGGCTCAAACGGCTTCATCATACAAAAATCTGCGCCGCCATCCATACACATCCGCATCGTGGTGTCCTGCATCGCCGCTGAAAGCATTACGGTGCGCGGCCGCTGTGCGGGCGGCATACGCTTTATCTCAGAGAGTGCGCTGATGCCGTCCATTTTCGGCATGACAATGTCTAAAATGACAAGGTCGGGTTTTAGGCGCCGCACCATGCTTACGCCCGCCTCTCCGTCATGCGCTACACCCACAACGGAAAACCCCGGTGTTTTATCTAAAGTAGCTTTGAGTGCATCTGTCATTTGCACGTCATCATCCGTAAGAACAACTTTAATTGTGTCTTCCATTTTCTACCTCCTA
>JAZNLF010000079.1:0-10738 GCA_045578945.1 Clostridia bacterium
TTTCTAAGTTTGAAGCCTTTTTGCTACGAACAAACTTCGCCTCTCGCTGTATACCAATACAGCTTCGGGTAACCCAAAGCTTACGCTTTGGCTCAGTTTGTCCGTTCTGAAACATTTTTTCCTATCCCCACTGAAAAAGGAGCTGTATTTTTACAGCTCCTTTTATGAAAAATAATTATTTCAAGTTTGCTTCCAAAGTTTCAAGCTCTTTTGCGATTGCCTTCGGCAGTCTGTCACCAAACTGTGCGAAGTATTCGCGGATGCCCTTTGCTTCTTCAGCCCAAACAGCTTTATCAACGCTTAAGAGTTCATCCAAAGTAGCCTTGTCAATATCAAGACCTGTAAGGTCAAGGTCTTCAGCGTTCGGCAGGTAGCCGATAGCTGTTTCCTGTGCGTCTGCCTTGCCTTCGCAACGATCCAAAATCCAGTTTAAGACACGCATGTTGTCACCGAAACCGGGCCAGATGAAGTTGCCTTCCTCGTCCTGACGGAACCAGTTTACATGGAAGATAGCCGGTGCTTTGTCGCCGAGCTTTTCACCCATTTCGAGCCAGTGGCCGAAGTAGTCTGCCATGTTGTAGCCCGTAAACGGCTTCATTGCCATCGGGTCACGACGGACAACGCCGACAGCGCCTGCAGCAGCTGCAGTTGTTTCAGATGCCATGGTAGCACCTACGAATACACCATGCTGCCAATCTCTTGCCTGGTATACCAGCGGCGCAGTCTTTGCACGTCTGCCGCCGAATACGATTGCGGAAATCGGAACACCTGCGGGATTTTCAAATTCAGAAGAGATGCAGGGGCAGTTTACAGCCGGTGCAGTAAAGCGGGAATTCGGATGTGCAAGCTTGTTGCCTTCCGCGGTGTATGCCTTACCGTCAACCTTTGCGCCCTTCCATTCGGTTGCATCGGAAGGCGGATTCTTGTCAAGACCTTCCCACCAAACGGTATTGTCTTCGTTATTTAATGCAACGTTTGTAAAGATTGTATTCTTTTTCGTTGCAGCAAGTGCGTTGAAGTTTGTCTTTTCGCTTGTGCCGGGTGCAACGCCGAAGAAGCCTGCTTCGGGGTTTATGGCATACAATCTGCCGTCTTCACCCTGACGGAGCCATGCAATGTCATCACCGACTGTCCATACCTTGTAGCCTTTTTCTTTGAGGTATGCCGGCGGAATCAACATAGCGAGGTTTGTTTTGCCGCATGCAGACGGGAATGCCGCTGCGATGTATTTCACTTCACCCTTCGGATTTTCAAGACCTAAGATGAGCATATGTTCTGCCATCCAGCCTTCCTGCTTACCGAGGTAGGAAGCGATACGAAGTGCAAAGCACTTTTTACCGAGAAGTACGTTACCGCCGTATGCGGAGTTGATGGACCAGATGGTTGCATCCTGCGGGAACTGTACAATGTAGCGTTCTTCGGGATTTACATCCTTTTTGGCGTGGAGGCATTTTACAAACTCTGCGCTGTCGCCGAGTGCTTCCATAACCTTCTGGCCGACTCTTGTCATGATTGCCATGTTGAGTACAACATAGATACTGTCTGTAAGCTCAATACCGATTTTGGAGAACGGGCAGCCTACAGGACCCATGGAATAAGGAATGACATACATGGTGCGGCCTTCCATGGAGCCGTCATAAAGCTTGGAAAGCATTGCATACATTTCTGCGGGATCCATCCAGTTGTTGATGGGGCCTGCTTCTTCCTTTGTGGGTGTGCAGATAAAGGTTCTGTCCTCAACACGAGCAACGTCATTTTCTGCAGTTCTGTGGTAGTAGCAACCGGGCAATTTTTCCTGGTTGAGCTTTAAAATTTCACCTGTGGAAACTGCTTCGGCGCGTAATGCTTCAAGCTGCTCCTCGGAGCCGTCAATCCAAACGATTTCGGCGGGTTTACACATGGCGACCATTTCGTCAAGCCAAGTTTTTACACTTTGATTTGTTGTCATACCAAACATCTCCTTTGCATATTCTAAAAAATACTTTTGCCATATATTATATAGTATGATCAAAAAATTTGCAATACTTTTCTTATAATTTTTTGCAAAAAAATAAAAAAATATGAAAAAAGCTTGCAAATAGGAAAAAATTGTGCTATAATATCCATGGAACAGTAAAGGGCGGCAGTGTATTTGCCGCCCTTGCCGTTTAGTTTTATGGATTTTGGGGGCATATAATGGCGAAAATCGAGAAGCTGGTTATGGAGCTTGCGGCGCCGATTGCAGAGCGTGCAGGGCTTCGTATATACGATGTGGAATATAAAAAGGAAGGCGCCGATTGGTTTTTGCGTGTTTTCCTCTACGGGGAAAACGGCGTGACGCTGGAGGACTGTGAAACGGTCAGCCGTGCTTTGTCGGACGTTTTGGATGAAAAAGACCCGATACAAGATGCGTACTGCCTTGAGGTTTCCTCGCCCGGCATAGAACGCATTTTAAAAGAGCCGTGGCATTATGAAACGGCGTACGGCGAAATGGTGGAGGTAAAGCTATATGCACCTCGGGACGGGAAGAAGACGATAAGCGGTATTCTTCGGTCATATGAAAATGGAAGAGTTACAATAGAAACGGAAGAAAATGAGGAAGTTACAATAGAAGACGGGCAGGCGGCGCGTGTACGCACCGTATTTTGCGAAAACTTCGGAAAGGAATGAAAAAGATGGCAAGCGAACTTATGATGGCACTGGACTTATTGGAAAAGGAAAAGAAAATTAACAAGGAGGAGCTTTTGGAGACGCTGCGCATCTCCCTTGCGAGCGCATATCGCAAATACTATAACGCGGGCGAGGACGTGACGGTGGATATTCTGGAAAACGGTGAGATCCGCGTACATGCGAGAAAAACGGTTGTGGAAGAGGTTTATGATTCTGCAACGGAGCTTTCTTTGGAAGAAGCAAAGCTTATAGACCAAAAATATAACATCGGTGACGTGGTTGTATTTGAAACAACGCCGAAGAACTTTGGCCGCATCGCGGCACAAAATGCAAAACAGATGCTGGTGCAGCACATTCGTGAAGCAGAGCGCGGTCGCATGTTTTCCGAGTATCAGGACAAGGAAAATGATGTCATTTTAGGTACAGTCCAAAAGAATGAAAAGCGCGGTGTATTGGTGGAAATCGGCTCGACGGAAACGCTGATGCCCTTGCATGAGCAGGCACCGGGCGAGGTATATAAGCCGGGACAGAAGCTTTTGGTATATGTAACGGAAGTAAAAAATAAAACGCGTGGCGTACAGATTACCGTGTCACGCACGCATCCGGGGCTTGTGCGCCGCCTTTTTGAGCGTGAAGTGCCCGAAATTGCAAATGGTACGGTAGAAATCAAAAGCATTGCAAGAGAAGCGGGTTCCCGTTCTAAAATTGCCGTTTTATCCAATAATCCCAATGTAGATGCGGTCGGCGCATGCGTTGGGCAAAAGGGTGCGCGCGTGGCAGCGGTGCTCCGCGGCCTCGGTGAGGAGAAGGTGGACGTTGTAAAATACAGCGAAGACCCGTCCGTATTTATTACGGAAAGCATCAGTCCCGCAAGAGTGCTGCGTGTAACGCTGGATAAGGAGAACATGTCTGCAGAGGTTATCGTTCCCGAATTTCAGCTTTCACTCGCAATCGGTAAGGAAGGGCAAAATGCACGTCTTGCCGCACGTCTTACAGGCTGGAAGATAGATATTAAGAGCGATAAAGAGGTAGGCGAGGTGTTCCAGCTTGGCTAATCGTGCACCGAGAATGCGTATGTGCGTCTCTTGCAGAGAAATGAAACCGCAAAATGAACTCGTTCGCATTGTGCGGCAGGGGGACGGCGCGGCGGAGATAGATACAAAGGGGCGTCAGGATGGGCGCGGTGCCTATCTTTGCCCAAACGAAGCCTGCATCAAAAAGGCACAGCGTGAAAAAAGGCTGGAGCGGGCTCTCCGTACGAAAATCGAAGGGGAAATATATGACAAATTGGGAGAGATGTATGCATAAGCCGGATGGTATGATTGGCATGTCGGTCAGGGCAGGCAAGGCGGTGTTCGGCAGCGAAAGCTGCGTGGCACTGCTTCGGAAGGGACAACTGCCGCTGGTGATTTTGGCGGCAGATGCTTCGGAAAGAACAAAAAAGCTGATACGCGACAAGTGTCGGAGCTTTCGCGGAACGTATATAGTATATGGAACGGTGGAATCCCTTGCCGGTATGACGGGGAAACATCAGGTGGCCGCGGTCGGGATTCGCGACAAGGGGCTCGCGGCGGCTATTTTGAAAATTTATGGGGGTGGCGCAAATGGCGAAAACAGCGAAACAAAATAAACCGAGGATTCATTCCATTGCGAAGGATTTAGGTCTTGTGAATAAGGAGGTTATTGACCTTCTTGCGTCCTATGATATGGGCACAAAAAATCATATGAGTACATTAACTGCCGTGGATATGGATATAATATTTGATTATTACACACAAAAGTTTGATGACGGGTCGGATATTACCGAATTTTTGGCAAGAGCGCGCGATGAAAAGCCCGAAGAGGCAGCCAAAAAGGAAGAATCCGCTCCTGAAACGGCAGTAGAAGAACCGATAGAAGAAAAGAAGCAGGAGCCGAAAAAGCGCTACGTGGACACACGTTCCTCGGTTGTGGATTTAGAAAAAATTGAAAAGCTTGAAAAGATTGAGGAAATGGTAGCGCCCGAGATGAGCGATGCGCAGCAAACTGCAAAGCAGAAGATTAAGAAAAATGCAAAGCGCACAAAGCCCGCACCGCAAGAGGCACCCCGCCCGAAGGTAAAGGAAAAGAAAAAAGAGCCTGTACGCGTTGAAATTCCCGATGAGATTTCCGTCGGTGATTTTGCGGCGAAGCTTGGTGAGAGTGCTACAGAAGTTATAAAGCGCCTCATGCAGCTCGGCATTATGGCTTCTATCAGTCAGACGATTGATTTTGACACGGCGGCTTTAATCGGTGAGGATATGGGCGCCATCGTGGAAAAAGAAGTCATTATCACGGATGAGGACAGATTATTCGGGGACGATACGGATGATGAAGCATCCCTCCGCCCGCGCGACCCGATTGTTGTTGTTATGGGGCACGTTGACCATGGTAAAACGTCCCTTTTGGATGCCATTCGTTCCGAGAACGTTACGGCGACAGAGGCGGGCGGCATCACGCAGCACATCGGTGCATACAGCGTAAAAATCAATGACAGACGCATCACATTCTTGGATACACCGGGACACGAAGCGTTTACGGCCATGCGTGCACGCGGTGCACAGGTTACAGACGTTGCGATTATCGTTGTTGCCGCAGATGATGGCATTATGCCGCAGACCATTGAGGCACTTGACCATGCGAAGGCGGCAGGCGTCAGCATCATTATCGCTGTCAATAAAATCGACAGAGAAAATGCAAATCCCGACCGCGTATTGCAGGAGCTGACCGAATACGGTCTTGTACCTGAGGCATGGGGCGGTGACACGATTTGCGTGCCGATTTCCGCAAAACTGCACCAAAATATTGATACATTGCTTGAAATGGTTATTTTGGTTTCCGATATGAAGGAATTGCGCGCAAATCCTGACCGATTGGCGCGCGGTACAGTTATCGAAGCGCGCCTTGACAAAGGCCGCGGCCCTGTGGCAACAGTTTTGGTACAAAATGGTACACTCCACACAGGGGATACCATTGTTGCAGGTACGGCAATGGGGCACGTCCGTGCGATGGTTGACGATAAGGGTAAGCGCCTGAAAACTGCAGGCCCGTCCACACCGGTTGAAATCACGGGGCTTGGTGACGTCTGCGAAGGCGGTGACTTATTCTATGCCGTCAGCGACGAGAAAATGGCAAGAAATGTTGTAGAAGCCAGAAAACAAAAATTACAGGAAGAACACAGAAAATCAACCAATATTGTAACTTTGGAGGACTTATTCAGCCAGATTCAGGAAGGACAGGTAAAAGACCTCAACATTATTGTAAAAGCGGATGTACGCGGCTCTGTGGAGGCGGTTACGCAGTCGCTTGAGAAAATCTCCAATGCGGAAGTGCGTGTACGCGTTATTCACGGTGCGGTGGGTGCGATTACGGAATCCGACGTTATGCTCGCAACGGCGTCCAATGCAATCATTGTCGGCTTTAACGTAAGACCTGACTTTGGTGCGCGTGCGGCGGCAGAAATGCATAAGGTAGACATGCGCCTATACCGCGTAATTTATCAGGCAATTGAAGAAATTGAAGCGGCTATGAAGGGTATGCTTGCCCCCGAATTTAAGGAAGTGACCATAGGTCACGCAGAAATCCGCCAGACCTTTAAGGTCAGCGGCGTCGGCACGATTGCAGGCTGCTATGTGCAGGAAGGCAAAATTCAGCGCGGCTGCCAGGTACGCATTGTGCGTGACGGTATCGTTATCCATGAGGGTGACTTGGCAACGCTGCGCCGCTTTAAGGATGATGTCAAGGAAGTTGCGGCGGGTTATGAATGTGGTATGAGCTTTGAAAAATATAATGATATTAAAGAGGGCGACATTGTTGAGTGCTCTATCATGGAGGAAGTCGCCCGATAGAAACGGAGCGTAATATGGCAGGATACAGACAAGACCGTATAAATGAAGAAATTCGCCGCGAGCTCGGCGCAATTTTGCCGACCTTAAAGGACCCACGTATGGCGGGTATGGTCAGCGTGGTGGCCGTTGAGGTCACGCGTGACCTTCGCTATGCCAAGGTGCATATCAGCGTCATGGGCAGCGAGGAAGAGGAAAAGAGCACCATAAAGGCGCTTGAGGCGGCGGCGGGATATATTCGCCGTGAAATCGGCACAAGGCTGCGCCTTCGCGCCACGCCTGAATTTTTGTTCCGTGCTGACCACTCGATTGCGTACGGCGCGCACATGAATCAAATGATACAAGACGTTATGCGAAAGGACAAGGAATGATGGAAGCGGTACGAAAGGCGTTACAAAATGCGAAAAATGCAGTCATTTTACCGCATTGTCGGCCCGATGGCGATGCCATCGGTTCCATGCTGGCGATGGGTGCGCTCCTGGAGGCGTTTGGCATTCCCTATTCGATTTGCCTTGAGGAGGAGATTCCGTCTTACCTCGCCTTTTTAGGGGGTGCGGCAAATCTCTACAGGGAAGATATGACAGCGCCGCACACGGCAATTGCCGTAGATTGCGGCGATAAAGGGCGCCTTACAACGCGCCTTCCGCTTTTTGAAAATGCGGCAGTGCGCATCAATATCGACCATCATATCAGTAACACCGCGTTCGGAGATATAAATTTAGTAAGACCTGATGCGGCGGCAACCGCGGAAATTATGGCGGATTTATTTGAGGCAGCAGGCGTGCGGCCGAGTGAGAAAGCCGCCACAAATATGCTTGCAGGTATTTTGACGGATACGGGCGGCTTTCGCTTTTCGAACACCTCGCCGAAAACGCATCGCATTGCGGCGTTTTTGATGGAGTGCGGGGCAGATAATGCGTTCCTTTCAAGGCAGCTTTTTGAACAAAACAGTATCAAAAAGTTGCAGCTTGAGGCGGCGGTCATTCGGGATGTAACACTCACACATGGCGGCAAAACGGCCATCGGTGTTATCACAAAATCGCTTTTGGAGTCGCTCGATGCCACCGGCGAGGACGCGGAGGGCATTTCGAGCCTTTTGCGCGGTATTGCGGGTGTGGAAACGGCGGCAGTTTTGCGGGAAGCAGAGGATGGCATCCGTCTTTCACTTCGCACGGAGGAAAGCGTGGACGCCGCGTCGATTTGCCAAAGCCTTGGCGGTGGCGGGCATGCCCGCGCCGCAGGCGCAACGATAGAAGGACACACGATGGACGTGTGGAAGGACAGGATCATCAAAATGATTGGAGAGGCGTATGGACGGCATTGTTAATATATGGAAGCCGTTTGGAATGACAAGCCATGATGTGGTCGCGCGTGTTCGCCGCGCAGTAAATACACGCCGCGTCGGACATACGGGCACGCTGGACCCGATGGCGGAAGGTGTTTTGCCGATTTGCGTCGGCAAGGCAACACATGCGGTGGATTATGTGGTCGCATCGAAAAAAACGTATCAATGCACCATGCGGCTTGGGCAGGCAACAGATACAGAGGACAGTACGGGTACTGTCATTTCGGAAAAACCGATTGTATGCCAAGCGGCGGATATAAAGCGTGCGCTTTCATCTTTTGTGGGCGAGAGGACACAGATTCCGCCTATGTATTCCGCGGTACATCATAACGGAAAACGCTTATATGAGCTGGCGCGGCAAGGCATTACGGTGGAAAGAAAGCCGCGACAGGTTACTTTTTATAAAATCGAGCATATAAAAACCGAAGGGGCGGATGTTACTTTTTCGGTAACATGCTCAAAAGGGGCATATATAAGAACACTTTGCAAGGATATCGGCGAAGCCTTAGGGTGCGGCGCGCATATGACAGCGCTCGCGCGCACGGAATGCGGCCGCTTTACCAAAGAAAATGCCGTAGAGCTTGATACCTTTTTGGAAAACCCCGAAAATTATATTTTGCCGACGGAAACGGTATTTTCGCATCTTCCGCGCGTGACAGCTGATGCGGAAGCGGAAAAGAGAATTCGAAACGGCGCGACTATTTTAAATCCGTACAGAGCATCGGGCGAATACGCAGTGTTTTCTATGGATGGTACGTTCCTTTGTGTTTCCAGAGGCGAACGCGTCGGCAACATGGATATTTTGAAAATGATTACCAGTTTTTATTAAAATAAAGGAGGACGGCGGATGCAAACGGCTGTAGCACTCGGGAATTTTGACGGCGTACATAAAGCACACGCCGCCTTGATACAAAAAACGGTGCAGGAAGCGAAATTACGCGGTCTTTGCCCGACGGCATATATCTTAGAGCCGCATCCGCGGACGCTTTTGCATCCCGATGAGGCGGTGCAGCTTCTGACGGCCTTGCCGCGGAAAATCGAGCTTTTACATGCGCTTGGCATCGAAAATGTGCATATTGAACGGCGCGGCAGAGATATTTTAGCGCTTTCGCCGACGGATTTTGTCCAAAAGATACTGAAAGAGGAGCAGGGTGCACAGTTTGTGGCGGTCGGCTTTAACTATCATTTCGGCAAATTTGCAAGCGGAGATGCCGCGCTGATGCAATCGCTTTGCACGGAGAGAAACATTGACTGCGAGATTGTAAATCCCATCACGGAAGAAGGCGAAGTGGTCAGCAGTACAAGGCTTCGCAGTCTTTTGGAGGAAGGTGACGTCGAAAGCGTCAACCGCTTAAGCTTTCGTCCGTATATATTGGAGGGTGAAGTAACTACAGGGAAAAAGCTTGGCAAAACCTTAGGCTTCCCCACCATGAATATTGCAATCGGAAAAGAAATGCTCGTGCCGCGGCGCGGCGTGTATATAAGCCGCACGTTTATAGATGGCGCGGCGCACAAGAGCGTAACCAATATCGGCATAAACCCAACGGTTGAAAAGGCCGCGGTGCGGCTGGAAAGTCACCTTTTAGATTTTGAAGGTGACGCCTACGGAAAAAATGCGCGTGTAGAGCTCATTCGATTTATAAGAGAAGAAACGCGCTTTTCGTCCGTCGATGCACTTTCTGCGCAAATACAAAAAGACAGGCAGGCAGCCATAACATATTTTGAAGGGAAGAATGATCATGAAGCGAACAGAGATTAAAACACTTTACAAGGCACCGAAGGATGCGGAAAACGTCACCGTTGCAGGGTGGGCACGCAATGTGCGTGTTTCCAAAAATTTTGGTTTTATCGCCCTTTATGACGGAAGCTGTTTTCAAACGCTCCAGATTGTATTTGATGAGAATACGGACGGATTTGGGTTGGCAACAAAGCTGAATGTCGGCGCTGCAATCGTGGTCAGCGGCAAGGTGGTTTTAACGCCTGACGCCAAGCAGCCGTTTGAAATTCATGCAGAGAAAATTGCGCTTGAAGGGGCATCCACACCCGATTATCCTTTGCAGAAAAAACGCCACAGCTTTGAATATTTAAGAACCATTGCACATTTAAGACCGCGTACCAATACATTTTCCGCGGTATTTCGGATTCGCTCCTTATGTGCATATGCCATTCATAAGTTTTTCCAGGAAAACGGCTTTGTGTATGTGCATTCCCCGATTATTACAGGCAGTGACTGCGAGGGCGCGGGCGAAATGTTTCGCGTGACGACCTTAGAGCCCGGGGAAACGGACTTTGCCGAGGACTTTTTCGGCAAACCGACGTCCCTTACCGTAAGCGGCCAATTAAATGCCGAGGCGTATGCGCAAAGCTTTGCGAAGGTCTACACCTTCGGGCCGACCTTCCGTGCAGAAAACTCGAACACCCAGCGCCACGCGGCGGAATTTTGGATGATTGAGCCTGAAATTGCATTTGCCGAGCTTTCTGACGATATGGAAATGGCAGAAGCTATGGTAAAATATATTATTGCATATGTTCTCGAAAATGCACCCGAGGAAATGAAGTTTTTAAATCAGTTTGTGGATAATGGTCTTATCGAGCGCCTCGAATCCGTGGCATCTGCATCCTTTGCACATGTTACATACACAGAGGCAGTTGCACTTTTGGAAAAGGAAAAGGATCGCTTTGATTACCCTGTATACTGGGGTGCAGATTTACAGACGGAGCATGAGCGTTATCTTACAGAGGAAGTATTCGGAAGACCTGTATTTGTAACAGACTATCCGAAGGAAATTAAGGCATTTTACATGCGTATGAATGAGGATGGCAAAACGGTGGCAGCCATGGACCTTTTGGTACCGGGCATCGGTGAGCTTATCGGCGGCAG
>JAZNLF010000080.1:0-4187 GCA_045578945.1 Clostridia bacterium
TGCCGCAATTTATGCGCACTATTTATATCAAAGATAAAGAGTCCGCCCGGATTTAAATAATTTGCAACCAAGCGAAGAACCTTATCTATATTTTCCGTAATATAATTTACTGTATCAAGGGCACTGACAATTACATCCACTGTGCCATAAAGCTCAAATTCCCGCATATCCATCAAAAGATACAATATTTCAGGATTCTTCTCTTTTGCAATGGAAAGCATCTCGGGCGAAGCATCCAGACCAATCATATCATAGCCGCACGCAGCAAGTCGTGCCGTTATATTGCCCGTACCGCAACCCATGTCCAATATAAGCTCCGGCTTGACATTTTCTTTTTCAAAGATTTTATGATAATACGCAATCCAGTCATCGTACGGCGTATCGCGCATTACCTTATCATAGATATTTGCAAATTCATTGTACATGGTGCACCTGCCTAAAATATTCATATACCATAACAGAGCCCGCAACGGCAACATTTAAAGATTCCGTTCCGCCCGGCATCGGTATAATAAGATGCTCTGAAAGAGAAAGAATGCGCTCATTTACGCCTTCCCCTTCATTCCCCAAAACAAGCATGGAAGCTTTTGGAAAAGCCGTGTCATAAAGAGATTTTGCATTTTCTGTCAAAGTACCACAAAAGACAGTATAGCCCTCTTTTTGTGGTAAGTCTTCCATAGAAACAGACGGCACTGCGAAAACAGAGCCCATGGATGCACGCATAACCTTTGGACTATATGCGTCCACCGTTCCGCGTAAAAGTACAACGCCATCCACAGCTGCCGCATGTGCCAAACGAAAAATTGTGCCGAGATTTCCAGGGTCCTGCACACGGTCACACACGAGCACCAAGCCACCGCGAAAGATAGCGTCCTCTTCCCAGACAGGCATAGATGCAGTTGCCAAAATACCCTGCGGCGTTTCTGTTTCAGCTAAAGCATCAAATACAGATGCGCTGACCATGTATACATGCTCACATTGAGGCACTCTGCCGCTATATCCCTCGCGCAAAAGCAAGGCACCGAGCTTTGCGCCATATTTTACGCTATCTAAAACAAGGCGTTCACCCTCAAGGACGATTTCCCCGCTTTTTCTGCGCCCTGCAGCGGTGTATAATTTTTTAACTTTTTTTATAATGCCGTTGGAGGCACTCGATATCGTAATCATGCTTGTCTTAGTTCCTTTACCCTACATAAACAGAAAGCTGTCGTAAATCATGAATAAACTCATTGTTTTACGGCAGCTTCATTGTTATGTTACTGTTATTTGCCGCCGCCTATATCGGAAGCGTGCTTTTTAAGCTTATAAGCTTGCTTTTGCTTTTTCCACCAGTGCTGTGAATGCAGCCGGATCATGAATAGCAATTTCGGAAAGCATTTTTCTGTTGATTTCAATGTTTGCCTTCTTAAGTCCATTCATGAATACGGAGTAGTTCATACCATTCTGCTTTGCAGCGGCAGAAATTCTGGTAATCCAGAGTCTTCTGAAATCACGTTTTTTCTGCTTTCTTCCAACATAAGCGTATACAAGGGATTTCATAACCGCTTGGTTCGCTATGCGGAAATTCTTAGACTTATGTCCTCTGTATCCTTTTGCAAGTTTTAATATTTTTTTACGTCTTTTTCTTGTGCTTAAAGCGCCTTTTACGCGTGCCATATTCTTTTCCTCCTATATTATTTATAAGGTATCAGCTTTTTGATTGTTACAGCATTCGGAATAGATGCGTATGCTGTCTTACGCAATCTTCTCTTACGCTTTGTGGATTTCTTGTTCAAAATATGGCTTCTGAATGCCTTTCCTCTCTTAACCTTGCCGGACTTTGTCAGGCTAAAGCGTTTGGCTGCAGCTCTGTGTGTCTTTAATTTCGGCATTATACTCTCTCCTTTTCTTATTATTATATTAAAAAGCCTCTAAAGCTTTCAATCAGTTCTTCGGCAGAACAAACATCGTCATACTTCTACCTTCCAGCTTGGGCAGCTTATCAACAGTTCCGACTTCGCTGACGGTATCTGCAAACTTTTTCAGAATATCCTCGCCCAATGAAGCATGGTGCAATTCACGTCCGCGAAAACGTACACTGACCTTCACCTTGTCTCCAGCCGTCAAAAACTTAATTGCACTTTTTGCCTTCGTCTGAAAATCATGTTCATCAATCGATGGCGATAAGCGAACCTCTTTAATGTTGACGACCTTCTGGTTCTTTCTTGCTTCCTTTTCTTTCTTTGCCGCTTCAAACTTATACTTGCCGTAGTCCATAATCTTACAAACCGGCGGCTTTGCCTGCGGCGCAATTTTGACCAAATCCATATTCTTGCTGTAAGCAATTTTTTGCGCTTCCTTCGCATCTACAATGCCAAGCTGCGCCCCGTCGCTATCAATGAGGCGAATCTCCTTATCCCGAATTTCCTCATTGATCATCACATCTTTACTGATATGCTGCACCCCCTACAAAAATATAAAGCGGCATTGCAAGCAACACCGCTTTTTAGCGAATGAATATAAACCGTATGCGTATCGTGACGATACGGTGAGGACTATGCCTGCTTGCTACTTTACATAGAATACCATATAAAATGAAAAATGTCAAGCATTTTTTTATTTATTTTTTTCTTCTGGTTATTATGTTTGAAAATACGTATATTTCTTGCATTTTTTCTTAAATGTGATATAATAATTAAAGAAACTTCTTAAAATATATGTGTTAAGGAGACAAAAATGAAAAGATTTCTTTGTGTTTCCCTCATTTTTATATGTTTATTTACTTATATGGATATAACGTGTGATGCAGATTTATACGAAGATGCATTGGCTTTCGACTCCGCATGGTCAGGCGGCGCACCAATGCAAGACGGAGAACTGCAATGCTATCAATTTGCAAAGAAAGCGTATTATAATCTTCCTTCTCCGCTTGAAAAAAATATGACCTATCTACTTACCTTCTATATAAGGAGCAATACAAACGCCTCGTCTTTTACAGAATCTTTTGTATCTCCCGTCGAAAATGCGCTTTCATTTTCATTCTCACATATAGGAACAAAATGGCAAAAAATAGAGCTTCGCTTTGTTGCAACGAGCGGAAACTACGATGAAATTATTTTTCTTCCCGATGCCGATGGCATAAATAACTTCTTTTATATTCACTCTGTTACATTATCCGTAGTTCCTTTTGTTCCTGCAAAAGTCAGCATAGCAGGCAGGCAAAATGTCCAGATTCTTGAAAGCAGCAACACCTCCTATACGTATGCACCTATATTAGTTGATAAAAAAGGAACTGTGGCATTATTGGATTTTGGTATTGTGTCTTTAGTAGAAGATGTGCCGAGCGGCATTTCATTTGATGAAAATTCCCGTCTTCTTTCCGTCAGCACCTCTGCCATAAGCGGCACAACAATTCACCTTGCTGCGACAGCTCCACCGGATTACCCGCCTCTTCCTACTGAATCCATTATCGTTTACATAACAAAACAAAGCATTATAAACGGCAATTTCAGCGATTACCCGCTATATAGCGGTTGGGACATTACATCCAATCCCTTTTCGATTTCCGAAGACACAGAAAACGGAAATCTGTTTGCACGTATACCGACAACCATGCAGGAAGAAAAAACCTTCAGCGGCATTCTTTCCCCCTCTTGCAAATATGCACTCAAAGCATCCCATATGTATGTTTTTCGTGCAAAAGTACGTTCGGCGAAAGGCTATAACACGCGACAGGTTCTGTCGAATACCTTTGTGGAGAACACGACAATAAACTTCGTCGTATCCCAAATTGGCGGCAGCGAGTGGACAGAAGTTGTTTCTGCCTTTCGCGTGCCTCAAGACGGGTACTATGACTTATGCTTTACTTTTTCCGCGCCTGACACGCGCCCTGTATACGTGGATTCTATCCTGCTTCGACCGGAGGAGCCTGCCCCTGCTGATATTATTTTTGACGCGCCTCTCCATATTTCAAAGCCCTTAGAAGGTGTTGTTACCTTCCCGATATCATATGCAGTTCTTGACCAAACCGGTGCATTGCTGCCGCAGGAAGCGATGCTTACAATATCACCATCGGATGCAGGTGTAACACTTGAAAACGGATGCATCACCATACTGCCACAGGCGAGGCATGAAACATATCGCATAACTGCCACACTTCCAAAGATGCCCGAAGTATATAGTACACACGATTTTTATATTACAGATGC
>JAZNLF010000081.1:0-8386 GCA_045578945.1 Clostridia bacterium
GAAAAGGTGACCGACTACATGAAGAAGAAAAAGAAAGATTCGGAAGAATAGGATTTTTCGGCGTATCGGTGCAGGAAACATTGATACGCCGAAAAGTTTCCCAAAAAGACGAAATATTGTAATTTTACTTGCCATATAAAGAGAAATATGGTATAATATCTACATGTATTTTTCCAAAGTACATACATTGGCAAAAAAGACGTATTGTAAGTACGATACATATTTTGAAGAAAAATCAGGATGGTTTTTCAGAAGGGGAAGCAATCACCGTTTGATGGCAGCCATACAAAGATAAAGGAAGGAAATGTTTTAAAATGAGAGTTTCAAAAATGTTAATGCCGACGCTTCGCGAGGTACCTGCGGAGGCTGAAATTATAAGTCATCGCCTGATGCTTCGTGCGGCTATGATACGAAAGCTTGCCGCGGGCGTATATTCCTATTTACCGCTCGGACTTCGCACGCTTCAAAATGTCGAGCAGATTATTCGTGAGGAAATGGATAAGGCAGGCGCACAGGAGCTACTTATGAGCGCGCTTTTGCCTGCGGAAGCATATATGAAAACAGGCAGATGGGACGTCTTTGGAGAAAGCATGTTCCGCTTAAAAGACAGAAACGAACGTGATTTTTGCCTTGGGCCGACGCATGAGGAAATTTTTACGGATACTGTAAAGAACACAGTACATTCCTATCGCCAACTGCCGCTTACGTTGTACCAAATTCAGACAAAGTATCGCGATGAACGTCGTCCGCGCTTTGGCGTTATGCGCAGCCGTGAATTTGTGATGAAGGATGCGTATAGCTTTGACCTTACGGAGGAAGGGCACGATGCATCTTACAAGGCAATGTATAAAGCATACTGCGCTATTTTTGACAGATTGGGACTTGATTATATTGTCGTAGATGCGGATTCGGGTGCCATGGGCGGCTCCGGCTCGCAGGAATTCATGGTAAAATCCGAGGTCGGCGAGGATGTAATTGCATATTGTGATGCTTGCGGATATGCTGCCAATGAAGAAAAGGCAACTTGTATTCCCAAAGAGCAGACATACCCCGAGTCGGGTGAAAGTATGGAGAAAATGGAGACACCCAATGTGCACACCATTGAGGAACTGACTGCATTTTTAGGTGTTGAGGCATATCGCTTTGCAAAAACGCTTATCTATAAAGTCGGGGAGCAATATGTAGCGGTTATGGTGCGCGGGGACAGAGAAGTCAACCCCGTAAAACTGCAGAACTTACTGGGTGCAAGCGAGGAGGCTGAACTTGCCGAACCGTTTGCCGTTCGTGAAATCACAAAAGCCGAAGTCGGCTTTGCAGGCCCCGTTGGACTTTCTGTCCCTCTGTATGCAGACCTTGAAGTTATGGAAATGAAACAGATGGTAGTCGGTGCGAATGAAACGGGTTATCATCTTGTCCATGTAGAGCCGGGCCGTGACTTTACGCCGACGGCGGTGGCGGATTTACGCACCATTGCGGATGGGGATATCTGCCCGAAATGCGGCAAACCCATTAAAACGGCGCACGGCATAGAAATCGGCCATATCTTCAAGCTCGGCACAAAGTATTCAGAGGCATTATCCTTAACCTTCCCCGATGAAAACGGCGAAGAAAAGCCTGTAATTATGGGTTGCTACGGCATTGGCGTGAATCGCTGTATAGCCGCTGTAATCGAACAGAATAACGATGCAAACGGCATTATCTGGCCGATGGAAATTGCGCCGTATAAGGCGGAAATTGTGGTTGTAAATCGTGATGATGAAACACAAATGAAGCTTGCGGAATCAATCTATGAAACGTTGCAAAAAAATGGAGTGGCCACGCTTTTGGATGACAGAGATGAACGTCCCGGCGTTAAATTTAAGGATGCTGACCTAATCGGCATACCTGTACGTATTACGGTCGGCAAAAAAGCAGGGGACGATATCGTGGAATTTAAGTGCCGTAAAGATGCGGCATATCAGGAAATGTCATCTGCCATGGCTGCAGAAGAGGTGCTTCGACTTTTGGAGGAGGCAACAAAATGATTTTGTCAACCGTTACGCTAAACCCCGCTATTGATAAAACGTATTATGTGAATGATTTTTTGGTGGATGGGTTAAACCGAACAGAGCACATAAAAACAAATATGGGCGGTAAAGGTGTAAATGTTTCGGCAGTGGCGGCAAAATGCGGTATCACTTGCATGGCAACGGGACTTTTAAGCGGTTACAACGGGCAGATGATTGGAAAATTCTTAAAGGATTTAGGCGTTCTGGCGGATTTTGTCTATACAGAAGGGGAAACACGTGTCAACATCAAAATTATAGATAAAAAAAATCAGACGTATACAGACCTCAATGAAATGGGCCCTGCCGTTTCTCAAAAATCATTGCAGGCGCTTTGCAAAAAGGTTTCGGATATGGCGACGCGGAGCGATGTTGTATATATGGGCGGCAGTTTTCATCCATCACTTGGGGCAGATATTTATAAAACACTTATAGAGATTATCAAGGAAAAAGGCGCGAAGGCGGTTTTGGATGCAGACGGAGATGCATTTCGTCTTGGCATTGAGGCAATGCCGCACATTGTAAAACCGAATCAGGCCGAGGCAGAGCGCCTTTTGGGGCGTAAGATTAAATCGGTTGAAGATGCGACCTTGGCAGCAACCGCAATACAAAAAATGGGAATCGAAACTGTGCTTTTGAGTCTTGGCGGAAATGGAGCGATTTTGGCGGGCGAAAGCGGCGTTTATCGCGCATACCCATTAAAGGCGCCGGTTGTCAGCACAGTTGGCGCGGGGGATAGCTTTTTATGCGGCTATCTTTACGGAAAGGCGCAAAATGCGTCAGATGCGGATGCGCTTCGATATGCCATTGCGTTTTCAGCGGCAAAGATTCAGATGGAGGGCACGGATATTCCCACATTTGAGAAGCTTGTGGAAAATAAGGAAAAAGTAACGGTAGAACAGGTGGAATAGATTTTGGATATGTATATGTGTTGTCGCTACTGCAGCGAGGGTGTATATGTGCCGATAGAAAGGCGCACGATGTGCAAAAAATTTGGTTTGGTCGAGGAAACGCACGTGTGTCCGCACTTTGTGGAGAATCCGTTTCGCATAGAAAATAAGCGGCGGCATACCGTGGATTTTTCAAAATATGAGAAGGAAAATTATTCAATAGATGTTGAGGAGGAAGCAGAGAATGATTGATGTAGCATGTATTGGAATTTTGGTGGCGGATGTTATCACAAAGCCGGTAGACAAGATACCGAAGGCAGGTCTTTTGGAGCGTATTGACAGTATTAAAGTTTATAGCGGCGGATGCGCCATGAATGCAGGCATTGACATGGCAAAAATCGGTGTGGAAACTGCAATTTTGGGTAAGGTTGGCAAAGATAGCTTCGGCAGCTTCCTGTGTGAAGAACTAAAAAAACACAATGTCAATGTAGATGGCATTGTGTATGATGAAAAGGAACAGACCTCGGCATCCGTTGTATTGTCCTCGGCAAGCGGTGAAAGAAGCTTCTTACATACAGTTGGCGCAAACGCAACGTTTTGCTACGAGGATGTAAATTGGGATGTTATTGAAAAATCCCGCATTGTTTTTGTGGCAGGCACGATGCTGATGGATGCTTTTGACGGCGCAGATTGTGCAAAGGTTTTAAAGCGCGCTCGGGAAATGGGTAAAATTACTGTGCTTGACACGGCGTGGGACAGCCGCGGCCGCTGGATGGACGTTTTGGCACCTTGCATGCCCTATATTGATGTATTTATGCCCAGCATTGACGAGGCGATTGAACTTGCGGGTGGTGAAACCGAGCCTGAAAAAATTGCAGATAAATTCTTTGATATGGGCGTAAAACAGGTTGTTATCAAGCTTGGCAGTAAAGGATGCTACCTGCGCGAATCCAAAACGGCAGAAGCCGTAACGATTCCTTGCTTTAAGGTAAAGGCCGTAGATACAACAGGTGCAGGCGATAGCTTCTGTTCCGGCTTTTTAACCGGTATGGCAAAGGGCTTGCCTTTTGCAGAGTGCGGGCGCTTTGCAAACGCCGTTGGTGCGCATTGTGTTATGGCTATGGGTGCATCCACAGGTATTAAATCCTACGCAGAAATTCAGGATTTTATCGCAAAACAGTAAAAAATTTAAAAAAATAGTTGCAATTGCAAATGGATTGTGCTATAATAAGTGAAGTATTTTTGAGATGGAGAAAGAGGTGAAAGACATGCGTGAAGGAATTCATCCCGAATATAAGGCGACAACCATTAAGTGTGCATGCGGTAATGTGATTGAAACCGGCTCTACAACAGAGAACATTACAGTTGAAATTTGTTCAAATTGCCATCCGTTCTTTACGGGCAAGCAGAAGCTTGTTGACACAGGTGGTCGTGTGGAAAAGTTCAGAAAGAAGTTCAACCTGGAGAACAAATAAATCCACGGAGAATGGATTGCAGCCGAGAATTTTTGATAAAGCTCAGAAGCTGCAATCTTTTTATTTCAAAAAGTTTTGTCATGGCTTCGGAAGGTGATAAGGGTGCGCTTTATACATACGGGTGATTTACATTTGGACTCACCCTACCGCGGTTTACCGCCTGCCGCCGCAGCAATACGGAAAGAGGAGCAAAGGCTCACCTTTTCCAATGTGATTGCGGAGGTGAACGCTTTTGGTGCGGATGCACTCCTTTTATCCGGCGACATTTTTGATGGTGCATGCGTATCTGTACAGACGGTTGCGTTCCTGAAAGATTGTTTTCAAAGGATTCGCAATACGGCTGTTTTTGTCGCGCCCGGAAATCATGACTATGTAAAAGCGGATTCCATATATAAAACTGTAAATCTTGGGGACAATGTGCATATTTTTGGCCCCGAGATCAGCGCAGTGGAAGTAGCAGGCATACGCATTTACGGGTATGGCTTTGGAGAGCGTTTTGTTTCGCACTCACCCCTTTTGGACTACACATTTAAAAATGACGGCATGCCAAGCATCCTTCTTATGCATGGGGATGTAGGCGTGCGAAGTGACTATAATCCCATAGAGAAAGCGGCGCTTGCAAATAGCGGCGTTATCTATGCGGCACTCGGGCATGTGCATAGCTTCTCAGGCTTTCAAAAAGCAGGAAATACGACCTATGCCTATTGCGGTATACCGGAAGGACGTTATTTTGACGAAACGGGTACATGTGGTTTTGTCCGCGGCACGATTGATAAAGATGGGGCAAACTTAGAATTCGTACCCGCCGCGAAGCGAAAAAACATGGTGCTTTCGGTGGATGTATCTGCCCTTCGCACGCATGAAATGGTGATTGATAAGATAAAGTCCTCGATTGCATCTGCGCAGGATTTATATAAAATTGTGCTCACAGGTCAGGTGGAGGATGATGTGTACTTTTCTGTCCCTGTTTTAGAAAAGGCGCTTTCGGACATCTCTTTTTTCTGCAAGGTTATAGATAACACAAAAAAGGGCGTAAATACTGAGAAATCATACCTTGCAAAACGCTTTGAAGAAAAGCTTGCCGATTTATCGCCCGACATAAAAGACCGTGCGCTTTTCTATGGTTTGGCGGCGCTGGAAGGGAGAGAAATTATATGCGAATAGATGCACTTCGGATTCTCTCTTACGGAAAGTTTAAGGATACAGAGATTTCTTTTGATAAAAATATTAACATTGTGCTTGGGAAAAACGAGGCGGGAAAGTCCACCATCATGGCGTTTATAAAAGCGATGCTTTATGGCTTTACGGGGCGCGGCAATGAAGGGGACAGAAAACGATATATGCCTTGGGACGGCGGCGTTTTGGCGGGAGAGATGATGTTTACGGCAAAGGACCAAAAGCAGTATATAATCCGTCGAAAAAGCGGACGGACGCCCGCGCAGGATACGTGTGATATTCTCGATGCCGTGACAGGTGAACCCGCATCCCTTTCCTTAGAGGAAGAAATCGGCATTGGCGAAAATGGGTTTTTAAAAACCTTGTTTGTACGAAATGCTTCAATAGGCGTACACGGCGGTGACGATGAGCTTACAGATAAACTAATCAATTTAACGGCAAGCGGTGATGAGGATACAGGGTATCATCGAGCGGTTGATATATTGAAAGATGCTATGCGCGTATATAAGCATCAGCGCGGCACAGGCGGCAAAATTTCAGCTTTGCAGCAAAGGATTATGGAGCTGGATGCCGAACTTTTGGCGGCAGAGGCGGAAAATCGTGCGCTTCTATTTAAAATGACGCGACTGGAAACGCTGCGCCGTGAGATACCCCAAATCCAGGAACGCTTAAAGGCGCAAGACGGCGGGAAAAAGACTATAGAAATTCGGCATGTGCTTGCAGATATTGCGGAAGCAAAAAGGCGTGTTTCATCGGCGGAAAAAGAGCTTGCGGCGGCAAATGTGCGTTTTGATGCCGTAAAGGAAAAAATGCAAAAATTTTCTGCATTTGACCGCCCGATTCGAGATATAGTATATATAGAAACAGAAGATGCGGAAAAGCTTTTTGGCGATGCAGTCATAGAGAAAAAGCGTGCAAAGCGGCTTTTGCTTTTCGTGCCGATATTACTTTTGGCAAGTATACTGATGCTGTGGCTTGGCAGCGGCATTATGCGATTTTTAATCGGTGCTTTATGCATCGGTGTTGTCGCGGCACTATTCTTCATTGCACGCAAGAGAAAAGGCGATGCCAAAACGCTTGAAGAAAAAGCAAAAAAGGCAGAGCTTGCGAAAAAAGAAAAGGAAGAAGAGCTGTCGCATTTTGGATGCACATCTTTACAGGCGTATACGGAGGCAGTGGCGGAAAAGACTGCACTTTGCGAAAAAGAAACGCTTGTTTTGCAGTATGTAAAGGAATGCGAAGCGCGCACAAAAAGTGAAAAAGAAGAGCTTATCAGGCTTTACAATAGGGCAGAGCAGTTTGGAAGTATAAAGGAGCTTGAAGCTTTAGATATAGATGCGGCGGAAAGAGAAGCCGCAAATTTGCAAAGGCTTTTGGATGAAAGCCAACGTGAAATGGCAAATATCGAAGGCGTGCTTTTGGCAAGCATGGAAAAAACGCGCCTTTTGGATGTCATTCGCGCAGAAAAATATGAGGCAGGGGAACAACTTGCAGAAGCAAAAAAAACGTACGATGCACTCTTTGCGGCGGAACAGGCGCTTGGTGAGGCATTTGGGGAATTAAGCCATGATTTTACACCCAAAATGAATGCACTTGCATCAGAATATTTGTCCGCGATTACAGGGAAACAGGAAAAGATTCTCCTTGACAAGCAGTATAATGTTACAATGGACAGATACGGGCATCATGGCCTGCAGTTTTTCTCAGGCGGCACCATTGACCAAGCCTATTTGGCGGTGCGACTTGCAATGATTACGCTACTATTTGATACGGCACCGATATTTTTGGATGATGTATTTTTTCAGTATGATGACGAGAGAACGCAAAATGCGATGCAACTATTGCGTACGCTTTTGGATAAAAGACAAATTATATTGTTTTCCTGCCGCGAACTTTGCGGAATGGAAAACACAAATATAATAAGGCTATAAAGGAGTGTAACATGATTAATTTAAAAACAACCGACATGGGCACGATTTTTATGGAAGAGGATGCGCTGGCAAAAATGGCAGGGCATATTGCTACAAACTGCTATGGCGTGGTAGGCATGGTATATCGTTCAAAAAGAGATGGAATCGTATCTCTTCTAAAGCGTGATAAAATGGGAAAAGGCATCCGCGTTTTCATGAAGGATGGCGGCATTGTCATTTCCTTGCATATCATGGTCGAATACGGCGTGAATATCGGCGTCATTTCAGAAAGTATTATTAAAAATGTCAAGTATCAGCTTACGAAAAACACAGGGCTTGATATCCGTGATGTACATGTGCATGTGGAAAGTGTGCGTGCACAGGGTATGAAGTAGGAGGTATGGCATTTTGATGAAAGCAATTGATAAAGAAACCTTAAAGTGCTTGTTTATATCCGCCGCACATCACTTGGATAATAACAAGCAGATGGTAAATGACTTAAATGTTTTCCCCGTTCCTGATGGTGACACGGGTACGAATATGAGTATGACGATGCAAAGCGCTGCGCGTGCGCTTTCGGAAAAAGAGTGCAAAACGGCGGCAGATGTAGCGTCGGTAGTCGCTTCCGCTACATTGCGCGGTGCAAGGGGAAATTCGGGCGTAATTCTATCGCAGATTATGCGTGGATTTTCAATGGCTCTTGCGGGCGTGGAAACGATAACGGAGGAAGATTTTATCCGTGCAATAGAAAGCGCATCTAAGATGGCGTATCGCGCCGTTATGAAGCCGACGGAAGGTACAATTTTGACAGTTATCCGCTCTACGGCAGAGGCGACAGGGGCATTAGACAGCGATGGAGATATGGAATCCCTCTTGGAAGCCGTTTGTAA